>SVRF01000054.1 GCA_015064945.1 Oscillospiraceae bacterium
CCTTGCGCCTTGCTTAAAAAGGTCAACTACGGTTGCAAATATACCGTAGACGCAGATAGCTGTAAGTCATGCCGTCTGTGTATGGGGATCGGCTGTCCCGCTATCAGCTTTAAGGATGGTAAGGCTACCATCGACAGCACTCTTTGTGTTGGTTGCGGTCTTTGCGAAACGATGTGTAATTTCGGTGCGATAAGGAAGGTGCAATAATGAAAAGTACCACTAACATTATGATTGCAGGCGTTGGCGGTCAGGGCTCTTTGCTTGCCAGCCGTGTTTTGGGCGCACTTGCTATCAGCAAGGGGTTTGATGTAAAAGTTTCAGAAGTTCACGGCATGTCTCAGCGCGGCGGTAGCGTTGTTACCTACGTTAGATATTCTGAGGATAAAGTCGCTTCTCCCGTTATTTGCAGGGGCGAGGCGGAGTATCTTCTTTGCTTTGAACAGCTGGAAGCCGCACGTTGGATAGAATATCTTAAGCCCGACGGCGTACTTGTTGTTAATACACAAAAGATGCTTCCTATGCCTGTAATTACAGGTGCGGCTGAGTATCCTCAAGGTATCATCGAGGATATCAAGGCGAAGGGCGTAAAGGTTATTGACCTTGATGCACTTAGTCTTGCGGCTGAAGCGGGTAGTGAAAAGGCGGTTAACATTGTGCTTATAGGTGCATTTGCTCGCTTTTGTGAGTTTTCTAAAGAAGAGGTAGAGGCTTGCATCAGAAGCTGCGTGCCGCCCAAGTTTTTGGAAATTAACCTTAAAGCCTTTGAGCTTGGCTATAACAGCGCAAAATAAGGTATTTGTTTTAAAATATACTACAAGATTTTACAAAAAACTATTGACAAACGGAAAAAAATAGTATATACTTTTCGGGTACGATGATTGAACGGGGGTGTCACAATGGCAAAATGTGAATATTGCGATAAGACAGTTGGCTTCGGCCATAATGTTTCTCACTCTAACAGAAAGAGCAGCAGAACCTGGAAACCTAACATAAGAAAGGTTAAGGCCGTTGTTAACGGTGCGACCAAGTCTGTTCATATCTGCTCTCGTTGCCTGCGTTCCGGCAAGGTTCAGAGAACTGTCTAATTACTAAAAAGCAATTAACAAAAGGGCTGTTGCGTCTAGTAACAGCCCTTAAGTCCGTTTACGGCTTTTTGTGAAAAAAGATGCAAATAATGAAATATACCCCTTGCACTTATTATAAAAATAAGTTAAAATATATTTAAATAATTATTAGGGAGTATTATAATGCTTTTATCAGGTGCGGATATACTTGTAAAAACATTAATAGAGCAGGGATGTAACGTTGCTTTC
Source organism: Oscillospiraceae bacterium (assembly GCA_015064945.1). Classification (GTDB taxonomy): domain Bacteria; phylum Bacillota; class Clostridia; order Oscillospirales; family CAG-382; genus SIG636. The sequence continues at coordinate 1,314 of SVRF01000054.1, forward strand.
GGTTATCCGGGCGGTCAGATACTTGATGTGTATGACTCGCTGTATAAGTACCGTGATGAGATAGAGCACGTCCTTACCGCCCACGAGCAGGGTGCTGCACACGCCGCAGACGGTTATGCACGAACAACAGGAAAGGTCGGCGTTGTAATCTCCACCTCAGGGCCCGGTGCTACTAATTTAGTAACGGGTATCGCAACCGCACATATGGACTCAGTTCCTATCCTTGCAATATGCGGGAACGTTCCTACTTCACAAATAGGTACGGATAGTTTTCAAGAGATAGATATTACAGGTATCACTTTACCTATAACAAAGCATAACTATTTTGTAAGTAGTGTGGACAAACTTGCCGATACGGTTAGAGAGGCGTTTTCCCTTGCAAAGTCGGGTAGACCCGGTCCCGTGCTTATTGATATTCCCAAAGATGTGCAAACAGCAATGGGTGAGTATACTATTATGCCAAAAGCCTGTCCGGCCGAAGCGTTTTGTGCTAAAGATGTAAGAATTGAAGAAGCGGCGGCTGCTATAAACGAGGCGGAACGTCCTTTTATATATTTCGGTGGCGGCATAAATGCTTCCGATGCCACCCGTGAAATGCTTGAGCTTGCAGAACTTTTGGATGCACCGATGGCCTGCTCTATGATGGGGCTTTCCGTTTTACCCAGCGAGCATTCCCGTTTTTTGGGTATGCAGGGTATGCACGGTAAATATGCCGCTTCTATGGCTATGAACAAGGCGGACTGCATTATAGCTTTAGGCGTTCGTTTTAATGACAGAGTGACCGGCGACCGCAGCAAATTTGCAAAAAAAGCGACCCTTGTGCAGATAGATGCCGATGGGTCTGAACTTTCCAAAAATATAATTGCCCAACACGGTCTAAGGGGCGACATAAAAGCCACGCTGAAGAAGCTTATCCCTTTGCTTAACCAAAAAAAACTTCCCGATTGGCAAGCCGATGTAGAAAAACTTAGGGAAGAAGGCGTACGGTATGTAGACAACAGGGAAGGGCTTACCCCCAGAAATGCTGTTCTTGCCGTAAATGAATTTTTAGGTGAAAACACAGCTGTTGTTACCGATGTGGGTCAGCATCAGATGTGGGCGGCACAAAACCTAATTTTCAAATCTCCCCGTCGTTTTGTGTCCAGCGGTGGCCTTGGAACAATGGGCTTTGGATTGGGTGCCGCTATTGGAGCGGCATACGGTACGAAAGAGCGCAGTGTTTTAATAACAGGGGATGGTAGCTTTGGTATGAGCCTTAATGAGCTTGCAACCGCAGTCAGCTACAACATTCCTTTGGTGGCAGTAATAATGAATAACGGCGTGTTGGGTATGGTGCGCCAGTGGCAAACCTTGTTTTATGATAAGCATTATTCCGCTTCGGTTTTGGATAGAAAAACCGACTTTGTTGAGCTTGCAAAAGCTTTTGGAGCGACAGGGTGCCGTGTAAACACGCTTGATGGACTAAAAAACGCCCTGGAAGAGGCTTTTTCAACTAACAGTGTCTACGTTATTGACTGTAGCATAGACAAGGACGAGCTTGTTTTGCCTATGCTTCCTCCATGCGGATCCTTTGATGACATAATAATGAAGGTGGATTAATATTATGAACAGATATACGCTAGCTGTACTTGTACGTAATCAATTCGGTGTGCTTAACCGTGTTACAAGTATGTTCAGGCGCAGACAGTTTAATATAAGTGCGCTTACGGTTAGCGAAACAGAGTCGGCAGAATTTTCAAGAATAACCGTTATCTTTGACGGCGAAGAGGTTTATAAGCAACAGCTTATAAATCAGCTTTATAAATTGCCTGATGTTTGTTCTATAAAAGAGCTTGACCTTAACTCTACAGTAAGCTGTGAGCTTTTACTTATAAAAATGGAAAACAATCCTGCTACACGGGAAGAGATTCGTGTCGCGGCAGAGGCGTTCGGTGCAAAAACAGTAGATTATGCAAAGGATGCTATAATCTTTCGTTTGGCGGACGATAGCCGCAGAATTGATGATTTTATAAATCTGATGCGTGACTATACTATACTTGAAATTTGCCGCACAGGCAGTGTATCTTTGGAAAAGGGCAGTACCACGATAAGAAAAGTAACTAACTTTTAAAGGAAAGATATCAATGTATTTTGATGATATAAAGCTTAATACTGAAATAGTTCTAGAGCCCGTGATTATAGAAAAAGAAAAAATGTTAAGCTTTGCACGCATTTATGACAATGTACCGTTGCATACCGATGAAGAGTATGCAAAATCTACCTACTTTGGTAAGCTAATTGCGCCGGGTGTTATGTCCTTTATGGCCGTGTGGGCTAAATATTTGGAGGTTGATTTGTTCGGGGAGGAGCTTTTGGCAGGCAAATCCACAAAAATAGAATGGCTGAAACCTGTTTTTGCTGATGATGTACTAACAGGTGTGTGTGTGGTGACAAAGCTTTCACCTCGTAATTCCAAAAACGGTATAGTAGAGCTTACGTTCACTGTTCGAAATCAACACGGTGACATTGTGTTGATTGATGTAACAGAAGCTATAGTTAAAAGAAGACGGGGATAAGCAGTTATAAACCGATGATTTATAAATTTGCAACAGAGAGGTTATTATGAAAAGATTTTTAGCTTTAATTTTAATTGCTGTCATGGCTATAACCGTTGTTTCCTGCGGTGAAGAGAAGGAAAACGACGCTTCCTCCGGTATAAGTGAATACGACTTTAACGATGGGTATGCCAATTCCAATGTTATAGTAGACCCCAATGATCCCTTTACAGGCAAATGGGCGGATATTTACGAAGACAATGTTATGATCACCCTGTATACCTTTTACGGTGATGGCACGGGAATTGTAGAAATTACGGATATTGTGTATCGTTTTGACTACCTTTATGATGATGAAACCCTTATAATCAGAGATTATCCTGACACTTTGGACGAGTATGTAGAAAAAATATATAAGTACGAAATTAAAGATAAACAGCTTATCCTGACCAACGATGCCGGTACGGTTACCTGGCATTATTATGAAAACTAAAAACACTCCAAGAAACATAACGATTTCTTTAGGATCATATAAAAATAAATCGCCGTTTATTACGGCGATTTAATTTTTGCTAATTATTCGTGTTCAGCAATCCAAGCTTCAACCTTGTTCTTTGCAATTCTCTTTATGTCCTCTGTAGGATAGGGGCTGTTTTCGCCGCCGTTAACATAAAGGAAGTAAGAACCGGTGGGAGTTTGGTAAAGGCTTTCTTCATAACCTTCGGAATCACCAAAGCAACCAACGCAAACCTTTTTTACAAGGGTAGCTGTTTCGGTGTCGTATTCGCATCTGCAAATCGTCTTTTTCATTCGTAAACTCCTTAATTTGTTTTTACGTTACTATTATAATATTTACAAAGCGTTCAGTCAACATACATTTAGCAAGAAATAACAACTGTATTTACAGTAAATTTATTATAATTTATACAAAAACGATGTAATTTGTTGTAGTTTAAAAGGGGATTATTGCTTAATTACCAACTTTAAACCGCATTTTTCCTTTATTCCGCAATGTAAAAAATACCTGTTCTCCATAGGTATCCATTCCTCAAAATACCGCTTTGCTATTGCCGCTGTGTTCCGTTTCAAAATCCTTCGCCTTTGTAAATCTTCTTCTATATCCAAAAACACGCACAAATCATAGCGGTTATCAAGCAAAGGATGCATAGAATATACGCCCTCTACAACCGTCAACTGCTTAGGATCTACGGATTTTGGCGGCATAAGCTCTTGAGTAGCGCAGTTAAAGGGGCGATAAACAACTTTTTCTCCGGACCATAGCGGTGTTAGTATTTCGTCTGAAAATCGCTCACGGTCAAAATTACCGCCTATCTCAGCTAAACGCACCTTAGTCCTTTGCTCAGGACGCAGGAAATAGTCATCGGTATGGAAAACGGTGCAGTCATAAAGCTTCCCAAGTATAGCGCTTAATGTGGTTTTTCCGCCGGCACTGCCACCTTCTACGGCAATCCGCGCGGTACCCTTTGAAAGAAGCAGATCGATGTTTGCAAGCAGCGGGAGATATTGTACGTATTTGTTGGATATTACGCGGTAGGCAGGCTTGTATGAGGTGTTAAAAGCAGGGGAGTGGTGCATTGCCTTGTATCCGTCTGCTTTCCACTGTTCAGCGGCTTTACGGAATTCCTCTGCAGAAAAAGGAAGCTCACCGCCGTTTATCAGTTCCAAAGCAATATTTATCTTTTCTTCCAACAGGTACACCGAGCCTTTGTCTTCCGAAGCTGACAAGAAAAAAAGCTTTGCCAAGGTACTTGCGCTAAGACCTTTTTGTATATAAGACAAACCAATTCGACTGTAATTTCCGTCAAGCTGTTCAAGCAGAGGGGTGGCGCTTATAGAACCGGATGCAAGTTCTCTTTCTATCCGTTCAAGCACTGTTTTTGGGTCGTCAACTGCGTGTTCGCAACCGAATGTGCTTTGATGCAGAAATTTAAAGACATCCTGTATCTGCAGCGAGGGATATAGCTTGTAATGTGCTAACACTAATTCTCTTGTTTTGTTATCTGCCAATGTTTATCTCCGTTTCTTTAAACATCAATTATTTGGGTGGGAATAAAAGGTATCATTATCCTTGCGTGGATTATGATACCTTTATATCTTTATTGTCAAGCTCTGCCTGCTGTTAAAACGTCAAGCTTTGCGATAACGTCCTCGATAAGAGCAGCAGTGCTGATATCTTTGATACCTGCTATCAGATTATCGCATTTGTTCATAGGAACAAGTATGCGTGTGGCATCGGCTTGTGCTATAGCAATAGCCATATTAGGTGTTATCTCACCCGTTAGCGAATCGGCAATTACTATTCCTACAGGGCCAATAATTACATCTGCTCTGCGGCATGCAACAATAACGGGATTTTCACCGGTTGCGGCATTTTTTGCACCGGCTTTAAGCATCGCTGTCGTTGCGGAGGAGTTGGTGCCTATGGCAGTTATAACGGCGTTGTTGTATTTTGCGGAAATTTCTTTTACAAGCTGTGCGCCAAGCATACCGCCGTGTCCGTCGATTATTGTTATATTCATAGGATTATTGCTTAGCCGCATTTGCCTTTACCTTATCAACGGTAAGGGCGATATTCATTTCAATTATATCCTTTTGACCGTCAACACGGGACTGGATATTAGTATCAAGCTCTTCTATTATGCTGGTTGTGTTCCATTTGCCGCCGAATACTTGACCAAGGTCATAAATGCGTGAGCCGTAAACAATATCAAGAACATCAGCGCTGTAAGGGTCACGGGAATCAGCTCTCTTCAACTGTTTTTCATAATACTCAGGTGTTAAGTAATCCTTGCTGTATGCGCCGAGGGCATCTAAAACTGTAGCAAGCTGTTTACCGTTTTCGCCCTTGGAGTTATCACCAACGGGAACAAATAGAACGCTGGTGATGTGCGCACCCATATTGTGATAGTATCTGTCGTCTTCTGCGTTATATTTGGGGATGGGCAGGAAGCCGTAATCATCCTTCATATCTCTGAAGTAGGGAAGGTGAATGGGTGCACAAACGTAAAACAGACCTCTGCCTTCCTTAAAAGCATTAATAACTGTCTTTTCGTATACGTCTTCACCTTCGTACTTAGAAACGTATTCAGGAAGGTTGCCTACAAGTACATCGTTTGTGTTAAGGTAAAGATTAACGGCATCGGTAAGTGCTGCATAGCCGTTGCCGCTTGCAAGGTCGAAGATAGGTTCATCGTTGGCATTTTTGTCAACAATTCTGTTACCGCTTGCAAGGAAATGATTATAAACGCCGGAGGTTTCTGTAAGTAAGCCGTAAACGTCGAATTCGTCCCTCTTGCCGTCGGAGTTGGCGTCGTAACCGAAGCCTGTAACCTCGTTAACAAAAGCATCAAAAGTCCACTCGCCGTTCAATGCCATGTCGTAGAGCTCTTGAGGGTCACCGCCGTTCTTGATGTAAAGGTCTTTGTTAAAGAACAAAAGAACCGTACCGTCGTTATCGTAGGTGTTGATGTCGCCAAGTGCATAGTAAAGCTCGCCGCAGATGGAAAGATCATCAACAGCGTTTTGATCCCACCAAGGTTGCTTCAAGTCAACGCCTAAATCGTTTAGGTCTGCAAGAAGACCGTCTTCAACAAATGCATAGTAGTAATAGTAAGACTCAAAACAAAAATCATATTCGGCAGTACCGCCAAGAATATCCTCGTTAAGGGCTGTGCGGATATTGCCGGGGGTATCTGTGCTCATTTCGCCGGTGATGGTGCAGTTATATTCTTTCTCTACAGCATCAAGAACTTCCTTTTTTGCCTTGTTGATGTTGGTCATTGTGCCGTCTTCAGAGTCTTCCCAAATAACTTCACCCTGGAAGTCAATAGTGGGCTTACCATATCCAAACCAACGCTGAAGAATGTAAAACTCACGTCCGCCCATATCAGTAGCTTCGTCGAGCAGGTCGGCGTAAATTACACCGTCGTTGTTGTTCTGTCCGTCGCTTGTGTCTGTGACGGTGCCGTTAATGTTGCCGCTGGTGTTCTCGTTGTCGGAAACTTGGCTGCTTTCGTCATTTGTTTTTGTCTCTTCGCCGCAGGAAACAAAGCATAATGCGACGGTCAAAAGAGCAAGCAAAGTACAAATAATTCTTTTCATAAAATTACTCCTTTATAAATTGCACTGTACAAAGTATATCACGTTGCATATTCGCTGTCAATATCACTTTAAAAAAAGGACTATGTTATATCAGTTTTGCTTAAAAACCCTCTGTGCATTCGCACAGAGGGTTTTTGCCGTATTATTCAGCGTTTTTAGCTGCATTAGCCTTTATTTTGTCAACGGTGAGGGTGATATTCATTTCGATTATATCTTTTTGACCGTCAACACGGGACTGTATGTTGGTATCAAGGGCAGAAACCATATCGGTGGTAGCCCATTTGTTGCCGAATACCTGTCCAAGGTCATAAACGCGAGAGCCGAATATAATGTCAAGAACTTCAGCACTGTCGGGGTCTTGCGCATCGCCTCTCTTAAGCTGCTTTTCATAATACTCGGGAGTCAAATAATCCTTGCTGTAAGCACCAAGTGCATCAAGTATTATACCAAGTTCTTTGCCTTTTTCGCCCTTGGAGTTATCACCAACGGGAACAAACACAACACTGGCGGTGTGTGCGCCCATATTGTGGTAATATCTGTCGTCAGCAACGTTGTACTTGGGAACGGGGAGGAAGCCAAAGTCATCCTTCATATCTCTGAAGAAGGGAAGGTGTATAAGCGCGCCCATAAAGAACAAGCCTCTGCCTTCTTTGAACGCATTACAGATGGGCTCGTAATATCCATCGCCGGTTCCGCCGTACTTGTCAAGGTATACCTGAAGGTCGGTAACCAAAACATCGTTAGTGTTGGTATAAAGATTTACGGCATCGGTAAGCGCTGCGTAACCGCCGCCGTTTGCAAGGTCAAATACAGGGTCATCGTTAGCGTTTTTGTCAACTATTAAACTGCCGCTGGAAATGAAGTGGTTGTATAGACAAGCGCTTTCGGTAAGCAGACCGTAAATATCAAACTCATCTCTTTTGCCGTCAGAGTTGGCATCGGAACCAAAGCCTGTAACGATGTTCTTGAATTCATCAAAGGTCCAGTCGCCGTTAAGGGCCATATCATAAAGCGCCTGAACATCGCCACCGTTTCTCTCGTAAAGGTCCTTGTTGAAGAGGAGAGCTATGGTACCGTCGTTATCATAGGTGTTGATGTCGCCAAGTGCGTAGTAAAGCTCACCGCAGATGGAGAGATCGTCCACTGCATTTTGGTCCCACCAAGGTTGCTTAAAGTCGATGCCCAAATCCTTAAGGTCAACAAGCAAACCGTCTTCTACAAATGCGTGGTAGTAATAATATGTTTCAAAACAGAAGTCATATTCAGCTGTACCGCCAAGTATATCTTCATTAAGAGCAGTACGAATATCAGCGGGGGAGTCAGTGCTCATTTCGCCGGTGATAGTGCAGTTGTATTCCTTCTGCACAGCATCTAGAACTTCCTTTTTAGCCTTGTTGATGTTGGTCATAGTGCCGTCTTCGGAGTCTTCCCAAATAACTTCGCCCTGAAAGTCAATAGAAGGCTTGCCGTAACCGAACCAACGTTGAAGAATGTAAAACTCACGGCCGTTCATGTCAACGGCGTCGTCAAGCAGGTCGGCGTACACTATGTCTGTCTCGCCGCCTTGGCTATCGCTTGTGTCGGTAACTGTACCGTTAATACTGCCACCGCTGTTGTTGTCGGGGGTAGAGGTTTGGCTGGATTCGTCGTTCTTGTCAGCTTCGCCGCCGCAAGCTACAAAGCAGGTTGCGATGGTGAGAAGAGCTAACAGTGCACAAAGAAGTTTCTTCATGGTGATTCTCCTTCATTATTAATTCTTTTCTGCTGTTAGAATTATAACATCTTACAACAACATTGTCAATATCCACTGCAAAATCACTTTAAAATCTTTGCATTATACGAACAATCCCCTCTGTACCAAAATGTACAGAGGGGATGCATTTAAAGCCTAAAAAACTAATTAAGCGTTTTTAGCTGCGTTTGCCTTTACCTTATCGATGGTAATGGAAATGTTCATCTCGATAATGTCCTTCTGACCTTCTACACGAGACTGAATGTTAGTGTCAAGAGCTTCAACGAGGTCGGTAGTAGCCCATTTAGCGCCGAATACCTGACCAAGGTCAAATACACGAGAGCCAAATACAACGTCGAGAACTGCTGCGCTGTCAGGATCCTGTGCGTCGCCTCTCTTAAGCTGCTTTTCATAATATTCGGGAGTCAAATAGTCCTTGCTGTATGCACCGAGTGCGTCAAGGATGATACCGAGCTGTTCGCCCTTTTCGCCCTTAGAGTTTGCACCTGTGGGAACAAAGAGAACGCTGGTGGTGTGTGCGCCCATGTTGTGGTAATATCTGTCGTCTGTTGCGTTGTACTTAGGGATGGGGAGGAAACCGAAGTCGTCCTTCATATCTCTGAAGTAGGGAAGGTGAATAAGAGAAGTCATGTAGAAGAGACCTCTGCCTTCTTTGAATGCGTTGGTAACGGTCTTTTCGTATACGTCTTCGCCTTCATACTTGGTTACATAGGTGTCAAGGTTAGCAACAAGTACGTCGTTGGTGTTGAGGTAAAGGGTAACTGCATCGGTAAGTGCAGAGTAGCCGGTACCGCTTGCAAGGTCAAATACGGGTTCGTCGTTAGCGTTCTTGTCAACGATCTTGCTGCCGCTGGAGAGGAAGTGGTTGTAGAGGTTGGAGGTTTCGGTAAGCAAACCGTAAACGTCAAACTCGTCTCTCACGCCGTCAGCGTTAGCATCGGAACCGAAACCGGTAACGATGTTCTTGAATTCTTCAAAGGTCCACTCGTCGTTCAAAGCCATATCGTAAAGCGCCTGAACGTCGCCGCCGTTCTTTTCATAAAGGTCCTTGTTGAAAAGAAGAACGAAAGTACCGTCGTTGTCGTAAGTGTTGATATCGCCGAGTGCATAGTAGAGTTCGCCGCAGATGGAAAGATCTTCAACTGCGTTCTGGTCCCACCAAGGCTGTTTGAAGTCAATGCCGAGGTCGTTGAGGTCAGCAAGAAGACCGTCTTCTACAAATGCATAGTAGTAATAATAAGACTCAAAGCAGAAGTCATATTCAGCAGTGCCGCCGAGGATGTCTTCATTAAGCATGGTACGGATGTTACCTGCAGTATCGGTGCTCATTTCACCGGTGATAGTGCAGTTGTATTCCTTCTCTACAGCATCAAGAACTTCTTTCTTAGCCTTGTTGATGTTGGTCATGGTGCCGTCTTCGGAATCTTCCCAAATAACTTCGCCCTGGAAGTCGATGGTGGGCTTACCGTAGCCGAACCAACGCTGAAGAATGTAAAATTCACGGCCGCCCATATCGGTGGCTTCGCCAAGCAGGTCGGCATATACTACATCTGAACTGCCGCCCTGGTTGTCACTTGTGTCGGTAACTGTACCGCTGATGCTACCACCGCTGTTGTTATCGGGGGTAGAGGTCTGGCTGGATTCGTCGTTCTTGTCAGCTTCGCCGCCGCAAGCTACAAAGCAGGTTGCGATGGTGAGAAGAGCCAACAGAGCACAAAGAATTTTTTTCATACTCTTTCTCCTTTTTCAGGTTTTTGTTACAAAAATTATATCACATCTTAAATGTCAAGTCAATAGTTTTTTCCATTAATTTAATATTGATGTATTGTATTATTATCTGTCATTATCGTACTTGACAGCGGGTGCTGAAATGTTGTAAAATGTTTCACGGGTGATTGTACGAAT
>SVRF01000055.1 GCA_015064945.1 Oscillospiraceae bacterium
TTCTTCTTTGGTTTACTCTGTTTTTACATTCCTTTTCAACGAATTCAAAACACCCACCTTGGATTTTCACCAAGATAGGTGTTTTTCGACAGACTGAAGTGCGGCTTCTATTGAAGAAGCCGCACTTGAAAACCAAGACTTATTTACTTGCCAACATTTTTCTCAATGCCACATAGTCCGTTGTGTTAACAGCGCCTGTGCCGTCAACATCGCTTGCCTTCTCAAAGAATCCGCTAAAGCGGCTCTTACCGCTTACGGATGCACGTACCGCAACAAGGTCTGCGGTGCTTATAACGCCATCGCAGGTAACGTCACCCCTTATTACTATGGTGTAGCTTTGAACAGCAACGCCGTCTATAACCAAGTTAACGGTATAGCCCGTACCTACGACACCGTTTGTAACCTCTGCACCGGAACGGTCGCGCACCTTTACATACTCGGCATCCTCATTAAACTTTGCAACAAGTTGGTCGCCCGTAACGCCTGCACTTGCGCCAACCAAGCAGTCACCGTCATAGGACGCAGTCGTGTCTTTGATTGTTAGCGCTGTAGGATGGAGAGGTACGCCGCCGTTGACTAATACGTGCCCATTACCGCGAATGGTATTACCATCGAAGTACACGCCGCAGAATTCAAGCTTATCGCCTACAGCGATATTGGTGCAATAGCTGTAGTTTGTATAAGAGGAATGCACTATCCAAAGCACATTCTTGCCGCTTACGGTAACGCTTTTACTTGCGCCGTTTTCGTATATGGCACTAACGGTATAAGTACCGTCCGCATTAGGTGCGCAAAGGAACCCACGCCAATATACCGCACTGAAGGTCGATGTGTTTGCGGAGGTCCACACCGTACTTGTGCTCTCAGAAGTGGAGCCGTTGATGGATACAACGGGAATATATTCCACGCCCGCAGGATAACCAACCCAAGGACCAACCATAACGGTTGCGGTTGAGGTGGCGGTAGTGCTTCCGTCAGTAGCGGTAACGGAGATGCTTAAATATTTACCACTGCTTTGTGCAGGGATGGTGAAAGAAGTACCGCTTGTTGTACCGGAAACGATTGTGGTTGCGGAGGTAGCACTCATCTCGCCCTTATAAAGCTTAGCGGAATAAGTATAGCTTGTCGCATTGGACACTGCACCCCAAGATACCGTCATAGAAGTGCCGTATGCAAGAGTGCTTGCCGCAGAAAGTACGGGTGCGCCAACGGAAGGGTCACCGCCGTCAACAAGATAAGGAGTATAAACATAACCGCTTACGCCGTTGTGTGAAATATACGCCCAGTTACCTGTCACGCTTTGAATTTTTACAAACGTACCCGTATTAACCGTACCTACAATAGATCCTGAAGAAGATGCGGAGGAACGGATATTAAGAAAACCGTCGGAACTGTTAACCTTGCTGTACTTACCGGGTTCTACATAAAAATCGCTAACCTTACCCTTGGGGGCGGAGCTGTATGTACAGAGACCGAAAGGAGTGCTGGAAGTAGTTCTCTTCTCTGACCAAATGAGGTCAAGCTTATAATAATTATTTGTACGGGAAGAACTGTTGGGGTCATTAACTCTTATGTAAGTAACGCCGTTTTCAATCTTTATGCCGGAAAGCACTATGTAGTGACCGCCGGAGGTAAATGTACCCGGACCCATAAGTGCAATAATGGGGTTGCCTGCCTTAAGGCCGTTGATTATCGCATCCTTTGTGCCCACCCAAGTAAGGGTCACGCCGTAGTTGGCGCAAAGCTTTTTAACGGTAGCATAATCGAGACCGCTGCCGTAATAATAGCCGTTATCGCAAGCCCACTTAAAAAGCGTATCCGGATTTTGGCTGGTGTTGCCGGTAAAATACTCAACAACCATAGAAGCACTTGCGGCACCGCAGCCGGAAGAGGACGTAGATTTACCAACGCCGCTGCTTGTGGTGTAGCGTACGGTCTTATAGTTATACTGATAGTCTACAGGAACGCCAAGCTTACGTTCAAAGGTGGTTGCCGCACCTGCCTGTATTACAACCAGGGGAACTATCATAAGCGCCGCTATCATAACAGAGATAAAACGTATTGCTGTTTTCTTCATAAAACACATACCTCTCTCGATTTTAATTTACAAATTTAATTTACTAATATATAGTATATTATACTATGCACAAAAAACGGAGTCAATGGTAATACTGTATAAATGGGTAAGAATTAAATGTGCAAATTGCCTATTTACTCTTTTACATAAGTGCTTTTTACTAAATTTGAGCACACCTAAAAAGACTGTTTAGAATTGTTAAAAAATGCAAAAAAGCATTGATTTAAATTGAAAATGCTGTTATATTATTGTTGTAAGGAAAACGTAAATACGGAGGCTTTTTATGTTAAAGAGAGCTTTTTCAGTCATACTTGCCGCACTTTTTGTAATGGGACTTATGGGTTGTTCGGACAAAAAGGAGGGCACCAAAGGCAGAGGCAATCAGAACATCACAAAAGAGGAAACGGTTATTTTTACAAACTCTGCCGCTATTGAAAAGTTGGGGCTTGAATGGATTTTTGTTCCCTCAAAAAGCACGGAATTAAAAACGAAGGACGCCAGCACAAAAAAACTTGAACTTAGCTTTAAGGGTTGCGGCTATAAGGAAATAAACCGATATGCCGCCGATATGGAAAAGGCCATACAAAAAAGCGGTTACGCCCTTTATTCCCCTGTCCTTGACGAGGGTAAAAAGCTTGTAGACATAGAAAAAGCTACGCCTGTTACGTCGGTTATTGAGGATGAGTATTTTTCAGGTACGGCATATAACTTTGTTTATAAGACCGCAGATGCTTTTGTAACGGTTACCGTTAAGTATTACGGAAGCGCAGGCGGCAAATACGGCAACGGTCAGTGCAAGGTCGTAATACAGGACAGCACGGATCTGTATATGCCCTACTATGAGGAGGCGCAAGGATGAGCAAAAAGAAAGAGCCGAGTTTTGCTTTCGGTTACGGAAGCACCGTTGCCGAGAAATGCTATGCCTTTTATACTGCAAACGGTAAATGCCATGCAGATTATACTGATGAAAACGGTACAAGACACACATACAAAAGCAAGGAAATGCCCGACTGTTTTTGGGATGAACTAGTTTCCCTTGCAGAGAAGCACGGTATGTTCGAATGGAAAGCGCCCAAATTTTGCAAACGTTTTGTTTTGGACCTGAGCCTTGGTGTATTAAATGTTGAGGCGTTATTCCCGGACGGAAGGCGAATAGAAGCCAATAATATGAACGGCGATCCCGAAAATTTAAAGGAAGCCGCCGAGGATCTAATGGCTCTTTACGGTTCACTTGAATAAAAAACGTCAAAGTAATCACCCCAAGAAGTCTTGCGACTTATTGGGGACCCCGACAATAAAAGCTGTGGACATATTTTTGATAAATTCCACAGCTTTCTATTTTGCAAAAAGTTTTTTCTTGAAAATATTAAAATATTATGCTATAATTCTTGTTAAGCATTACTTAACACAGCGTTGGTAACCGTGTCGCAGATAAGACGGTGTCCGTCTTCAGTGGGATGTATGCCATCCTTGCAGATAAGGTCGCCGAAGCTGTGAGTGGTAAGAAAAACGCTTCTTAAATCGATAAGCTTTGCTCCAAGCTTTTGGGAAAGCTTTTCTATTATGCGACTGTAGCTTTCGTGCCAGCGATAAAGCATATTTTTGTCGCCTAGCCAATTAAGTATTACGTCGTAATTAAGTCCGCGGCTTATCCAATCCATATAACGGTCGCTTTCCAAAGGAACAAGGTTGGAAACAAACACCTTTGCACCCATCGACTTAGCGTATTCCACACAACCTTTGTACTTATCCTCAAATTCGGTATGAGGCGTTGCGGCACTGTGAGGTGTCTCAGGAGAGTTGGATATTTCGCTCCACCTATAGTCGCAGTCATTACCGCCGTATTCAATGAGTACTATATTATCTTCATCATACTCTTTGATTTCTTCTTTTAAGATCTTTTCGCAATAGCTTATGGTTGCGCCCATCTTGGAAAGATTTATTACTTCGTAACCCTGCTTTTCCAAAGCAGAATAGTCGGGCTTGCAAAGCTTATATTTACCTACGTTTTCGGAATAAGTAACACCTTTAAGAATAGAATCGCCGAAAATAAAAAGCTTGCTCACACTTTTCGCCTCCGTTGTTTTTTAGCTATGCTTTTATTATACCCAACGGGTGGAAAATGTACACCTACTGTTGATTTTAAAAACTATACCAATGAAAACGGTTAAAGTAGAGCAGTTTTTATCCTCTCTACTACGAGTAGAATATCCAGATTTCAAGCGCTTTTACAGACTCTACCGTCTGTGGAAAGGACCCTTATGGACACAATACGCAAAAATATTGCCACAAACATAGCAAAGCTCAGAACCAACGCAAAACTTACACAGGCAGAGCTGGCTGAAAAGCTTTCTTACTCTGACAAGTCGATATCAAAATGGGAAAGGGCTGAGTCGGTACCTGACATTTATGTACTAAACTCTATCGCAGATATGTTCGGGGTAACGGTTGACTATTTACTGCAGGAGCACAAGCCCGAAGAAAAGGTTATAACCAGAGACGAAATAGCCAACAAAAATCATAAAATGATAACTCTTATTTCCGTATTGGGAATACTGCTTTTAGTGACCGTAGCCTTCACCACCGTATGGGCAACTATAGGCGTATTGGCATGGATAGGATACGTTATAGCAGTTCCTGTTATTTTGATTGTGCTTTTGGTCTTCAATTCTATTTGGTTTAATCCCCACAATAATTTGTTTATAATATCGGGGCTTATATGGACATTACTTGCCGCCGTATACCTGTCGCTTTTGGTGTTCTGCGATAAAAACATTTGGCTTTTGTTCGTTATAGGCATACCTGCACAGATCGTTGCATACCTTGGTTTCGGCTTCATAAGAAGCGGAAAAGCAAAATAGTTTTAAGATAAAAACTGCAAAGCTTTTTAAGCCTTGCAGTTTTGTTCTTTTATTATTCTTCGTTACCCTTCCAAAGAGAAGCGTAAATACCGCCTGCGGCAACAAGACTGTCGTGCTTGCCTCGCTCTGCTATGCCCTCGTCTGTGATAACAAGTATCTCGTCTGCATTTTTAACTGTAGTCAAACGGTGTGCAACCACAAGGGTCGTTCTGCCCTTGCACAGCCTGTCAAGACTTTGCTGTATAAGCTGTTCCGTTACGTTATCAAGAGCGCTTGTAGCTTCATCCAATATCATAACGGGGGGATTTTTAAGGAAGGCACGGGCAATGGAAATACGCTGCTTTTGACCGCCCGAAAGCTTTACGCCACGCTCGCCCACCACGGTGTCGTAGCCGTTTTCAAGCCCCATTATGTAATCGTGAATATTGGCGTTACGTGCCGCCTCCTCCACCTCAGCACGGGTAGCCGAAGGTCTTCCGTAGGCAATATTCTCGTACACGGTGGAATTAAACAGGAACACGTCCTGAGCGACTATCCCAATGTTTTCACGCAAGGAGCCAAGCTCTATATCCTCTACGTTAACACCGTCAAGCATAACCTCGCCCTCTTTAACCCTGTAAAAACGGGGTATAAGGTGACAGATGGTGGTTTTACCGCCGCCGGAGGGACCTACCAAAGCCAAAGTCTTGCCTGCATCTAAAGTAAAGCTGAGCTTGTCGAGAACTGTATCTCCTTCGCCATAGGAGAAGGAAACGTTTTTGAACTCTACCCTGCCCTTCACGTCCTTAAGAATTTTGGCATCGGGCTTGTCTTCCTCGGGCTTTTGGTCCATAATCTCACAATAACGTGAAAAGCCCGTCATACCGTTTTGGTACTGCTCTATAAACCCGATAAGACGTCGTATGGGGGAAGTAAAGATGTTTATGTAAAGAACAAATGCCGTAAATTCGGCTATATCTATTTCTCCGTAATAGCAGAACAAGCCACCTGCAAGATACATAACCATCATAAGAAAATCGGTTATAAAAGTCGTTCCGCTGTGAAAGGTACCCATCGCTTTATACATTTTGCGGCGTGCTTCAACCAGGCGCACGTTGCCTTCGTCAAAGCGGCGGTTTTCCTCACTGCGGCTGTTATACGCCTTGGATACACGGATACCCGAAACGCTGTTTTCCAGTGCGGCGTTAACCTCGCCCACCTCTACACGGGCATCTGCAAAGGCTTTTGACATACGTCTTCTCTGCCTTGCGGCAAAAAACACAAGTATTGGCAAAAAGGCAAAAATAATAAGGGTAAGGGGCATACACATACTGCCCATCATTATAAACGCACCAACCAGCATCACCACGGAAAGGAACAGGTCCTCGGGGCCGTGATGTGCCAGCTCCGATACATCCATAAGGTCGTTGATTATACGGGACATTATGGTGCCTGTCTTGTTGCCGTCAAAATAGGTAAGAGGCAGTTTTTGCAGATGGTCAAAAACATCCTTACGCATTTGCGCCTGCATACGCACGCCCATAACGTGGCCGTAGTACTGAACAAAATAGTTTAAAAACATTTTTACAAGGTAAATGCCAAGCAGTACTATTGCCAAGATAACAAGCAGCTTTATTTGCCTGTTGGGAATATACTCGGACAGCATACGTTTTGTTATTTCCGGGTAGAACAGATCGCAAGCCGCCAAAAGGAATGCGCAAAACATATCCGCCGCAAAAAGCTTTTTGTGAGGCTTATAATACGAAATAAATCTTTTTATCATCTTGTAATTTTATACCTCCTGTATTATAATATTACTTAACTTGCTAAGTATATCAAATTTTTAAAGCAGTTTCAAGAACAATTTTTAAAACGGAGGATTTTTATGGTTAAAAAAGTTATACTTTGGACTCTTGTGTTCACATTGACGCTAAGCTTTATCGCCTGCGGCAAGGCAGAGGAAGCGGAAAGCAGCAACGACAGCGTTTTAAACAGCAGCACCGAAGAAGATGTAAGCTCAAGCTATGCAAGCGAAGAAATCCAAGAGGACACCTCCGAAGAAGAACAGCTTTCGGTTATTTACAGCTATGCCTTGGGGCTTAAATCTTTTGAAAAAGCCGAAGGAGCTGTAAGCCTTAAAGGTGTTAGCATAGACTGTGACATAGAGCCTTTAAAATTACGTGCAGAAGACCGTTTTGCTGAAGGCGACACGAAGATAGAGCTTGTGCTTGACGAAAGCTTCAGCATTGAAAACACAAGTCCTGAGCTTAGTGCACAAGGATATAAGATAAGCGTAGACGAGGACATAACCGTAACCGCCGCAACAGAAATAGGACTTTACTACGGTGTACGCACATTAAGCGACTACAACGAGCTTCAGGGCTGTATACAAAAAGGCGTATATCTGGATTGGCCCGACGTAGCGGAACGTTGCTTGCATTTTGATATTGCACGTAAATACTTTACAAAAGATTTTATCATAAATATGATAGAATATGCGTCCTCCTATAAGATGAATGCTGTAGAGCTTCATTTCAGCGAAAACGAAGGCTTTAGAATAGAATGCGAGACCGACCCTGCAATAGTTTCCGACGAGTACCTTACAAAGGACGAGGTGCGTGAGATACTTGCCGCCGCAAAAGAGAAATATGTGGAGATAATTCCCTCCTTTGACTCCCCCGGTCATTTGCTTCAGGTTTTAAAGGTGCACCCCGAGTTTTCACTAACAGATGTAAACGGATATAACTCTCCCAAAACGCTTGATATAACCAACCCCGATGCGGTTGCCTATATCAAGTCACTGCTTGACGAATATGCAGAGCTTTTTGCGGAGTGCAAAAGCTTTAACATAGGCGGCGACGAAAGCTTTGGCTGGTCCAACATAGACAGGATGCAGTTTGGCGCTTGGAAGGTGCTTGAAAATTACGCCGTAGCAACCTACGGCGAAGGCGCCAATGCCCATGACAGCTACGTTGGTTATCTTAACGATATAGCAAAGTATATGATGGACAAGGGCTTTACCGTAAGAGCGTGGAACGACGGCTTAATGCGTACCGTTGGACAGGCGGCGGTGGTTAAGCCCGACCCTGCTATCGATATCTGCTACTGGACCAACAGCCATGCCCTGCGTGCCGCAGGAGTGCAAAGCTTTTTGGATGCGGGGCACAACGTATATAACGTTAACGAGCCTTATATGTATTACGTGCTTAAAGACGATTATGACCAACCCAAGGCAACCGAGATATTCAAGGAGTGGAATGCGGGTATATTACCTGACTCTAACAGTGTATACAAAACTCCCGAAGAAGTGGGAGAACAGCTTAAGGGTGCGTATTTCTGCATTTGGTGCGACAGACCGAACACTCAAACCGCAGAAGAAGTTTTGGAGGGTAGCTCCGGAGCTATGGCGGCTATGGCGGTTAAGTCTTGGAACTCCAAGCCCAACATAGATTACACTGATTTTGCGGCACAATACAATATGTTAAAAGCTGATTAGGTTTACAAAACAAAGGACGGGTGGTTGTACTCCCCGTCCTTATTTCATTTAGCTTCCCTATTCTTTATAAGCTCTGATATTTCTTTTACGGCATCCTTGCTTGTCGGCTTTTCCATAATTATACCGCTTGGGAATTCTTTGCTGTTTTTTACCCTTATATAAATGCAATGCTTTACAAAGCTTAGTCTTGTTACGGAAGTATAAGGTATGCTGTATTTTTCTTCACCCAGTATTACCTCAAGCTTGTCTTTGAAAAACATGCAGCTGAGCGTACCTTCAGCACGTTCTTCGTCAAACGCCATACCGCTTGCAAACAAGCGGGGGCCGCAGATAACAATATAAAGCATAAAAGCGGCGGCCGCAAAGGAAAAGATGCAAAGCATTTTATCCTGTTGGAAAAAGCCGTAATACACGCCAAACACCGCAAGCACAAGGAAAAACATTGTATAAACCACCAAATGGGTATTTTGTGCGCTGAACCAGCTTAGCTTTTTGCAAGCTTTTATATACCCACCGGAGCTGGTACGTACAAGCTCGTAAAGCGGTGCTTCCTTTTCCTCTTTTACGGCATTAAACTCCTGCGTGGCAGGCGCTTTTTCTTCGTTACTTAAAGCCTTTTCTTCGGGCAAAAGCTCAGGCAGTTCTACGGTAGCATCATTGGGAACGATGCTTGCCTCCGCTTTCTTAGGGAGACCGGAAGTTGCTTTCGTTTTCTTTTTAGCCAAGGTTTTCACCCCTTGCGTTTGCTTTTTCCGTAAAGGATTTTGCTTTTACTATAAACCTTTCGTGATAAACCTCACCAACCGTGCCCACGGCGTCGTAAACCGTAGCGGTAAACACAAGGCGGCGACCGTCGACCTCCGTAAGTGTGCAGCTGCAGCTTACGTCCATCCCCACGGGAGTAGGCGCCATGTGCTTTATGTTAAGCACGGTACCTACAGAAGTAAAGTCTTCATCAAGGTGACCTTCCAAGCAAATGCAGGCGGTTTTTTCTGCCAATGCCGCCAAAGCGGGAGTTGCAAAAACGGGAAGACTGCCGCTACCCACAACGGCGGCGGTATTGCTTTCTTCTACCTTTACTGTGTATTCTGCTTTTAAACCTATATTCAACATAATATGCTCCTCTTTTTTCTTGTTAAGTAAAGTATACATAAATACAGCGTTTTTGTCAAGAAAAAGCCGCTCCCCTTTTCAAAGAGGAGCGGCTTTGTTGTCGGGGTCACCAAGAAGCCTGACGACTTCTTGTGGTGATTAAAAGCTATTACTTAATAAGGCTTTCAATCCAGCTAAGTATGTTATTGTCACGGAAAACAACAACGGTTACAAGAGCTATTGTGGACATTATCTTGATGAATATATCAAGGCAGGGACCAACAGTATCCTTAAGAGGGTCACCAACGGTGTCGCCTACAACAGCGGCATCGTGTGCGGGAGAACCCTTACCGTGGCCTTGGATCGCACCGGTTTCGATATACTTCTTAGCGTTGTCCCAAGCGCCGCCTGCGTTACCTGTGAAGATAGCGAGCATTATAGCGGAAAGGGTGGAACCGATAAGAAGGCCTGCAACGAATTCTGCACCGAAGATGAAGCCGCAAGCCACGGGAACTGCGATAGCAAGAACTGCGGGAACACGCATTTCCTTGATTGCACCCTTGGAGGAAATTTCTATACAAGTCTTGTAGTCGGGAAGCACTTCGCCTTCAAGAAGACCCTTAATTTCTCTGAACTGGCGGCGAACTTCTTCAACCATCTTTCTTGCTGCCTTTGCAACTGCGTCAATAAGCATACCGGAGAAGAGGAAAGGAAGTGCCGCACCTGCGATAGCACCTGCAAGGGTGAGAGGGTTGATTATGTTGAGAGAGATCTTATCTACAACATTAGCAAGAAAATCGTCGTAAGGAGCGGGGTTTGCTGCGAAGAGGTAAGAAGACATCATAGAGAGAGCCGCAAGAGCAGCAGAACCTATTGCAAAGCCCTTACCGATAGCAGCGGTGGTGTTACCAACAGAGTCAAGGTGGTCGGTAATTTTTCTAACATCCTTATCAAGGCCGCTCATTTCAGCGATACCGCCTGCGTTATCGGAGATAGGACCGTAGGTGTCAACAGAAACGGTGGTAGCTACAAAGGAAAGCATACCGAGCGCTGCAAGAGCAACACCGTACATACCGCAAACCATATAGGAAGCGTAAATTGCGATACCGAGAACTATACAGGGAGCAACGCAGGAGCGCATACCAAGTGCAAGACCCTGAGTAATGTTAAGAGCGGGACCTTCAACAGAAGCCGCGGAAACACGCCTTGTGTGTTTATAGTCTGCACTAGTGTATCTTTCTGCGATGATACCAACGATTATACCGGAAGCGATGCCGCAAACTGCTGCGATAGCGGGAGAAACCCAGCCGCAAGAGAATTCTATCTGTTTGAATGCATTGAGAGAGTCAACTGTGTCAGTCTTGATGTCGCCGAAGAAGAAATAGCTGAGGCCGAAAGCGCCAACTATAGCAATACCTGCGGAAATCCAGGTAGCGAGGTTAAGTTCCTTGTGGGGGCTGTCGGAAAGCTTCTTCTTGATAAGCAAGGAAGCAACACCAAGTACGCAAGCGATAAGACCAACGCCTGCAAGTGCGATGGGGAAATAAGAAAGCTTTTCTATAACGTTAGTACCGAAAGCTTTTTCGATACCTGCGTTGTTAAACGCCTTTTTGGTAAAGAGCTCGATAGCGAGAATTACGGAAGCGAGAATAGAGCTTACGTAGCTTTCGCCAAAGTCAGAGCCGAGTCCTGCAACGTCACCAACGTTGTCGCCTACG
>SVRF01000056.1 GCA_015064945.1 Oscillospiraceae bacterium
GCGAACGAAGTGAGCAATGGGGTGTTTTCTCGCCTCGGTTCGTCTCGCGGGGTCCCCGTTGCGAACGAAGTGAGCAATGGGGTGGTGTGAGCACTCTTTCTCAGCACTCTGCCAAGCTGATGACAAGGTTTGTCATCAGCTTGAAGGAGCAGAATTGCTCCTTTTTTTGCATTTATATTTTTTACCCTAACAAGAAAAACAGAAGATACAAAAGCATATACAGTATGCACAGACCGCAGATGACCATAAGCATTGGCATAAACATCATCTTCATAGCGCCGAAAAAGGTCTGTGACCGAGCTTTAAAGCTTCCTATAGGTTCCGTGCCCTTATACTCAAGCTTTGGCTTGGAGGCAAGTTTTGACATATCGGCAACACTGCTGCCGTCGTCATAGTATATAACTCTTTCCTTCTTTTTCTTTTTACCCATAATTTACTCTCCTTCAAGTAAATGGCAAGCCGCAAAGTGTCCGTTTTCGTATTCCTTATACTCGGGTGTCTGTTCTGAACAGATGGGCTTTGCATAGGGGCAACGGGTGTGGAAGCGACAACCCTTTGGGGGATTTGCGGGGGAAGGAATATCGCCCTTAAGTACTATTCTTTGCATCTTTACGTCGGGGTCGGGATAGGGTATGGCGGAGAACAGCGCCTTTGTATAAGGATGCAAGGGATTTGCAAATATGTCGTCCTTACTGCCGTACTCAACAATACTGCCCAGATACATAACGCCTATCTTGTCGGAGATAAACTTAACCACCGAAAGGTCGTGGGATATAAACAGATAAGTCAGGTTCATATCCTTTTGCAGACCCTTAAGCAGGTTGATTATCTGTGCCTGAATAGAAACGTCAAGTGCGGAAACAGGCTCGTCACATACAACAAGCTCAGGCTTAACGGAAAGTGCACGTGCGATACAAATACGCTGACGCTGACCGCCCGAAAACTCGTGGGGATATCTTTCGTAGTAATAGTCCCTAAGACCGCATTTTTCCATCAGCTCCAGCACGTAGGATTTGATCTCGTTCTTGGGCACTATGCTGTGTACCTGCACAGGCTCGGAAAGAATGCCGCCAACGGTGCTTCTGGGGGGAAGGGAAGAGTAGGGGTCCTGGAATATTATCTGCATCTTCTTACGTATCTCACGCATTTGGGAT
The DNA here is from genome assembly GCA_015064945.1 of Oscillospiraceae bacterium. Taxonomy (GTDB): domain Bacteria; phylum Bacillota; class Clostridia; order Oscillospirales; family CAG-382; genus SIG636. The sequence continues at coordinate 1,155 of SVRF01000056.1, forward strand.
GGCTTAAGCTTGGTGATATCAACGCCGTTAAACAAAACCTGACCGCCCGTAGGCTCGTGCAGTTTTAGAATGGTTCTGCCCATGGTGGTCTTGCCGCAGCCCGACTCACCGACAATGCCCAACGTTTCGCCACGCTTAAGCTTAAAGGATACATTGTCAACCGCAACAAGTTCGGAAGTAACCTTGCCCGTTATGGTCTTTTTTAAAGGAAAGCTTTTTCTAAGGTTACGCACCTCTAATATTATGTCGTCGTCCTTATTTTCCAAAGCTTCGCTTTTAATGTTTTCAGCCATTCTTCACTGCCTCCTCCCCGTAAAGATGGCACGCCACAAAGTGAGTGGGACTAAGCTGTACCATACCCGGATAATCGCCGCTGCATTTTGCGGTGCAATTAAGGCATCTTTCCTTAAAGTAGCAATGGTCAGGCATATTGATTGGGTTAGGCACATTGCCGGGGATGTTATACAAGGTATCGCTGTCAGAGTCCAAGGTAGGCTTAGATTTCTGCAAGCCTACGGTGTAGGGGTGCTTGGGGTCGTGGAATATTTCCTCAACCGTGCCTTTTTCAATAACTCTGCCTGCGTACATAACTACCACATAGTCTGCCATCTCGGCAATAATGCCAAGGTCGTGGGTTATTAAAAGAATAGAGCCGTCGATCTTGGTCTTCAAATCTCTAAGCAAGTCCAAAATCTGTGCTTGAATGGTAACGTCAAGGGCGGTGGTGGGCTCGTCCGCAATAATAAGACGGGGATTGCTTACCAAAGCCATCGCTATCATAACACGCTGACGCATACCGCCGGAAAGCTCGTGGGGGAACGCATTATAAACACGCTCCGGCATTGCAATACCGACAAGATTAAGCATCTCCATAGATTTTGCCTTTGCAGTTTCGGGGGTAGATTCGGGGTTATGTATAAAGCTGACCTCGTCAAGCTGCTGACCGATGGTGAACACGGGATTAAGGGATGTCATCGGCTCCTGGAATATCATAGCTATTTCCTTGCCCCTTATACGGTGTATTTCGTGTATGGGCATCTTTGCTATGTCGTAGGTTTTATCCAACGCCGCAAAGCGAATATCGCCGGAGTATATCTGCCCCTGCGGACCTTGTATAAGGCGCATAACAGACATACTTGTAACGGATTTGCCGCAGCCCGATTCACCAACCACGCCAACGGTGGCGTTCTTGGGGACGTCAAAGGATACGCCGTTAACCGCTTTAACCACACCCTGCTCCGTAAAGAAATAGGTGTGCAGATCGTCTATCTCCAAAATGTTGTTTTGACTTTTCATTTCGGTAAGGAACTCAGCCTCTTTAGCGCGGCGGTTTTTGTATTCCTCAAGTCGCTTTGTCTCTTTTTTGTTAGCCTTTGCTATGGCACGTATCTCCTTGCCCGTAAGGTAACCCTTGGGCTTGGAGGATGTATTGTTTTTTTCTTTACTCATCTTTTATCTCCTTGCCTTCGGGTCAAGTGCGTCGCGCAGACCGTCACCCACAAAGTTAAAGCCCAAAACGGCAATAACGATGCAAACGCCTGCGGGCACCCATACGTTTAAGTAGTTCTGCATAACGTCCATATCCTTGGATATTATCTCTATCATCGTACCCCAAGCGGCGTAGGGCGCCTGAACGCCCAAGCCAAGGTACGAAAGAGTCGCTTCGTAAAGTATCATGCTGCCCAAGCTAAGGCTCATCTGTACGATAAGTTGGGGCATTACGTTGGGAACCAAGTGCTTGAATATCTTTCGGGGTGTGGAATAACCCATTGCCTCTGCGGCAACCATATATTCCTGCTCTCTGAGAGAAAGGATCTGACCTCTTACAAGTCTTGCGGTGCCGGGCCATGAGAACAGGGTAAGGTATATCATCAGCAAATAGATAATGTATTTTTTATCTATGTCCGAGGCGGAAAGCACCGTGCTGATAATCAGCAAGATCGGTATGCCGGGAAGACAAATAAGAATATCGCATATTCTCATTATTACGTTGTCAATAACGCCGCCGAAGTAACCTGCAACGCCGCCGAGAACCGTACCCAGCAGGGTAATTACAAACACCGCAATAAAGCTTACTGTAAGGGAAATTCTGCCACCGTACATAAGTCTTACAAACACGTCATAGCCCTGTTTGTCAGTACCTAAAAGGTGGTCCTTGGAGGAGGGCGCAAGAGCGTTATCCTTCTTCCAATTTTCTCTTACCTGTTCCACCTTGTATTCAACGCCGTCAACGGTGTAGGTTCTTTCTGCGGCTTCGTAGTCTATTTTGCCGCTTTCGTCCAGTTCTGTCTCGCCCCAAGCGTCGTAGATGACAGGGCCAACAAAGCTGAATAAGAACAATCCTACAACCATTACAAGGCCTATAATACTAAGCTTGGAACGGAAAAATCTGCGTACCACCATACGGGTGGGGGACATAAGGCGTAAATTTTTATCCAAAGGGGCTTCGGTATCAGCCGCTTCGTTCTGAAGTTTTTTGTCTTTAAGCTCTTCCATTGTTTACGCCTCCTCACTCAAGTTTTACTCTTGGGTCAACAATTGCATACATAAGGTCTGCAAGCAGAACACCTAAAACGCTAAGCAACGCCAAGAACATATTGTAGCCCATAATAAACGGTATATCACCGCGTTGCATTGCGGTCAGGGCTATGTTACCTATACCGGGCAGGTCAAACACCTGCTCGGTAATTATTGCGCCGGAGAAAAGGGAGGGAAGCAAGCCTGCCAAAGAGGTTACCAAGGGGATCAATGTGTTACGGAAAGCATGCTTATTTATAACCTTGCTTTCGTTAAGTCCCTTAGCTCTTGCTGTTCTTATGTAGTCGGAGTTCATAACCTCCAACATAGTGGTTCTTGTCATCCTCATTCTTGCACCGATGCTAAGAATTACAATGGTAAATATGGGGATGAAAGCGTGGCTCACATACTGACCCAGCATACCGAAGGTGCTATAGTCGGATGTGGCATCCACCAAGCCCGAAGCCGGGAACCAACCCAGCTTCAAGGCTAAAACCTCTTTAAGTATCTGCCCGAAGAAGAAGGAGGGCAGGGATATACCTATCATAACAAGCACTGTAACCACGTAGTCACGAAGCTTGTACTGATGAGTAGCGGCAGTGATACCCAAGGGGATAGCGATCATAAATTCAAATACAGTTGCAATAAGGGCGATAATAAAGGATACGCCCATGTGTTCAACAATAACGTCCGCTACAGGCGTATTGTAAACAAAGCTGGTGCCCAGATCAAAACGTGCCAAAGCGCCAAGCCAGCCGAAATAGCCGGAAAGTATGCCTTTAAAGCTGTTGTCGCCGATACCGTAGGTTTTGTAAAGAGCATCAACGGTTTCCTGACTTACGGTAGCGCCGCCTTGGTTTATGGCATTTATCTTGTCTTGCACAAAATCAACGGGCATAAGTCTGATAAGGAAATATATTATCATTGACACGCCCAGAAGGATCAATATGGCAAGCCCCAAGCGTTTAAGAATATATTTTAGCATAAATACACTCCTGAATTTTTCAGTAGGTTAAGAAGCGAAGCTAATCTCCCAAATACGGTCGAGGGGAGAGGAGTAGGGGTTGATGTCGGAAGGTATGCTGTCGGAAGCTATAACATTGGAGTTGTAAGCGTAAAGAACGTCACGCTGGTAAACGGGAAGCTCTACAGCCAAGTCAAGTATAAGGCCCATTGCTTCTTCGTAAAGCTCACTGCGTACAGCGGTATCGTTGGTGGAACGTGCGTCTTCTATAAGCTGGCTGAGCTCGTCAAGTATTGCAAGCTCTTCGCTTGTGCCACTGGCTTTAATAAAGTCATAGCCCCAAGCTTTGGTGCTGGTTGCGGAGGAGTTCTTGTGGTAAACCTGATATAGGTCAGGGTCAAGAGCAGAGGACCAAGCAGCTGCCCAAACTGCAAGAGAGCCGGTGTTGATCTTTGTAAGCGCCTGAATATCGCAAACTACTTCTATATCCCAGCCAAGACTTTCAAGAAGCGCTTCTGCATCTCTGAATACCTTGTAGGTGGGGTGGTCCTGCAGGTTAGAGCCTGCAATTGTAAAGGTAACCTTAAGCTTGCTGTCACCTGCGCTTACGCCTGCCTGCTGCATATACTTGGTGATAAGTGCCTTTGCGGTATCATTGCTCCAAGTGCCTATCTGAGGATAATCCTTGCCGTTGTCATCAATAAAGTCGCCGTTGCCGTCCTTAGGATAAGCCCAGCTTACCTTGGACATAGGCCAGAACACTCTGTCTGCGGTGCCTGCACGGTAATAGTCAAGAGCAAGGGAGGTGTTCATTGCGCACATAATAGCCTTGCGCAGATAGATGTTGTTTATCTTCTTTGCGTTAACGCCGATATAACCGTAACCAAGCTGGTCGGTGGTAAGGGTAACCATACCTTTGTCCTTAAGGCTGCTGAGTCTGTCGTAGTTGTTGGAGGTAAGGGAGGGGGAGATATAGTGAACAGTCTCCTTTTCCAATGCGTCTATAGCGTTGTTGGAGCTTACTATCTGGTAACGAACCTTGTCTATCTTTGCGTTTTCAATGCCGGCACCAACGGTGTTAAAGTTGGTATTTGCCTTAAAGTATACAACGTTGTTGGTGTAGAATGCGTTCTGGTCAGGATTGTCGTTGTTGGAGCTGTCGGTAGCCTTGTAGGAGCCGGCGCCCATAGGAAGCTTAATGTTTCTTACGGATTGAACGATGTCAGCCATAAAATCAAAGCTTGCGTATTCAACACCGAACTTGTTGTTGGCGATGTCAACGCCTACTTTACTGCCTTCGCCGTAGTAATGCTGGGGAGCAACGGGTATTGCAAAGTTCCAGATAGCTTTGGGGTCAACACCTTCAATGGTTATCTGAAGCACATCGTATTCGTCAGCGTTGGTAACGGTACCGTCACTGTTGTGACCGGAAGCTACGGTGTATTCGGTGCCGTTAACGGTGATCTTAGAGCCTGCCTTGTCGGTGTGACCGAGGGAAACGATACCTTCGATGTTGCTTATCAAAAGCTCGCCATCCTTAGAGTTTTCCTTAAGGATAACTTCCTTAGCCTTTGCGGTGTACTCGTTAAGCAAAGTGGTTGCGGTTGCCCACATGGTAAGGATCTCATCAAGGGAGGACTGAATTTTGCTGTTATAAACGTAGTTAATAGCTTCTTCTTTGTTGTTTACATTGGAATAGTTCTTGGTAAGGCTTTCAAACTTTGTCTTGTCGTCCTTGCCGTTTTCGTCCTTGGCATACTTTACGGAAACAAAGCCTTCGCTGTACATAAAGCAGAAGATTTCATCTTTAAATTCGGGGTAATTGCTGTAAGGCTCGTCAACGTAGGACTCTTTTGCATTTGCGTAGTCAGAGTTAAGCTCTTCCTTGAAAAGCTTGAGGGCATAGTCATAGTCTGCCTTAAGGTTAGCGCTTGTAACATCGGAAGGATTGTTGGATATAGCGCTCTTGTAGCCGGAGCTTACAGACCAAGCGTTTATAGCATCAACCATTTCGTCATAGCTAACTTCACTGGTAGAGGAGTTCTTTCTGAGAGAGGTGTAAAGGTTGATAAGCTCAAAAAGTCTTGCTTCTGCCCTGCTTGTTGCCTGGGAAGTAATAAGGTCGTCGCCGCTTCCCGTTTCACTGCTTATGGTCTGGGTTCTGTATTCGGTAAGACCTTTGATTTTTGTGGAGTAAAGGGTGTTAGAGCCTGTGTAAACAGGGTCAAGGTATACATAAAGGTTGAAAAGTACGTCCTCCATTGTCAGGGGGTGACCGTCGGAGAAGAGAATGCCGTTCTTAAGAACAAAGTTATAGGTAACGCTGTCGTCGGCGTTGGTAACGATGTCATAATCCTTAACAACTACGGCTTCGTTGTCACCGTATGCAACCTTAACCTCGCCGTTTTCGAAGGTGGAGGAAAGCATACCTATCTGAGTCATGCTTACGATTGTGCCGTCAGCGGCAGAGGTGGAGAAGAAGGGGTTAAACAAACCGTCCAATTGGTCGGTCATTATAACCAAAGCATCGGGTTTCTGTGCGGTTTTTTCGTCTTTAGAGCCACCGCAAGCGGCAAAGCTTAAGCACATAGCCAAGCATAAGATAAGGGATAAAACTCTTTTCATTTTTTTGCTCCTTTATATGTTGTTTTGTTTATTTAGCTGTTTTCTGTAACCGAAGACTCCTCGGTAGTTTCACCGCCATCGAAATCAAGGAGAACCGTATCGTTGCTTAATTCTATGCTGAACTTAGGTTCGCCGCCTTCTGTGGCAACGCAGGTAATACCCGAGTAATCAACACCGTGTTCGCCGTAGCCGCTTATAAGACCTATGCTGTAATCCTGTGTTAGGAAGCTTATGTCGTAAGCTATTGCCAAGGTGCTGTTTGTAAATTCGACATTTTCTATGGCGCTGCTGTTTATTGTTCCCGCAAGAACACCGTAGTTTATAGGTATGCGGGAGCCTTTTGCAATGGTAAGACTTATGTTGTCAAATTTTATGTCTTTTAAGGAGGCGGTTTCATCCAGCTTGCCAAACAAGCCGAAGCCCGAAACGCTGTTGCCGTTGTATACGATGTTCACATTGCTTATGCTGTGTCCGTTGCCGTCTATGCTTCCGCTGAAGGTGTTAGTTGTAAATGCATCGGGCCAGAAGCTGTCAGCAAAGTCCAAATCGTTGTAAAGCACGTATTTTGCAGTGGGGGAGTAGTTCTCGTTAAGCTGTTCGGGTGTGTATATGCGGTATTCCTGGTCCCATTCCACATACACGTTCATAGATGCTTCGCCCTCTACCTCGCCCGTGTCAATGTTGACCGAGCCGGAGTGTAAAAAGCTGTCACCCGTAAGCAGTTCTCTGCCGTTTTTGCCGTCAACATAAGCGGCCTTAAAGGTATAGCCTGCTTTTGCGGGTATATCGCCAAGCTGCATTGTTGCTTCGCCCTCAACCCAATAGGGCATTGTAAATTCGGTTCCCATAGCGGGGTTAATGGGCTTTGTGGAGTAAATCGCATTTGTGCTTACGTCATAAAAATTAATCTCAAATTTAGGTATCCAAGCGGCATAAAGGGTCAAAACAGGTTCTTCTGATTTGTACTGCTTATCGGGATCTACCGTCAATTTGTCAGGGCTGTATGTGTCCTTGCCGTAGTTTTCGGCATCAAATTCCCATCTGCCCTCATAGGTGTAGTAAACTTCGCCGTTTTTGTCTTTGTGCTCAATTCGCTTTTCGTACCAGCCAAGCAAATCGTAGCCTGCCTTCTTGACCTTAAAGCTTTGATCTTTTTCTTCGTAGGGGAGGGCGAGTGGGATATCCACCTTACCGTCAGCATTCTCGGGCAGGTTTTTTATATTGTAGCAATTTGAAACTACCCAAGTGTTGCTGTCACCAAAGCTGCCCCCGTTAGCGTCAAATTTGACGCTAACGGTATAACCGCTTTCGTTATTAATTTCATACTGGGAGTCTTTTGCACTGCAACTCGCCAGCGCAAATACAGCCACGGGCAACATTAATGTGCATAAAGCCTTTTTAAAATTAAAACTCATATCATCACATCCTTAATAACAAAGCCGCAATTATTCTTCTTTGTCTTCTGTTTCAGCCGCGGGAACTTGGGACTTCTTGTCCTTTTTCTTGCCTTTGACTGCACAGATGACAGCGGTTACTACGGCAACTAAAAGTAATACGCCGTTGCTTATCCACACTGCCTTCATAGAGAATCCGTTTGTCTTGTTGTTATCTGCGTTATCGGGGGTACTGTTCTCATCAGAAGGAGGATTGCTCTCTTCGTCGGTAGGTGTAAGCGCAATAATTCTTTGCTCTGCAGATACAAGCGCAGGATAGTTGGTAACAAGCGCTTGCTGTTCGGTGGTAGCAATCTTGTCGTAGGCAGCTCTCGCTTCTTCAACCAGTGCCTTGTCCTCGTACTTAACCTGTTCGGGCATTCTGTTTATTGCTGCAATAGCTTCCATTGTTATCGCATCTGCTGCAGAGGCGCCTTCCATATAAGTGTCAAAGTACTGGCCATAAATATAGGAGTCGTAGTACAAGCCGTTAACAGGCTTAACCATAACAAGCTTGTGTTCAACTTTGCCTACGTAGTTTACAAAGTTTGCACCGTAGAACACATTGGAATACATACCGTCCGTAGAGTTCCACATATAGAAGGGAATAAGACCTGTGCCGAAAATTTCAACCTCGTTGCCTTCGTAGTCGGTATAGGTACCGAAGTTGCCCGTACCGGGCAGATTTTCAAAGCATTCGTAATAGGTGGGGTCAAATTCCTCTTCAAGGATAGGAGCTTCGTAACTGCCAAACACTACGGTGTTAAGCTTTTCACAGTCAAAGAATGCTTTGTGACCTATAGCCTTGAGAGAGTGGGGCAGGGTAACGGTCTTAACATCCGCACCCGCAAACGCCATAGCGGCAATGCGCACGGTGCCGTCGGCAACCTTTGCAAGGTCACCGGTACCTGCGTAGGTGCAAAGCACAAGTCCGTTTTCGCTTAACCAATAGATAGAGCCGTCTATAATCTTAACCGTGTCGCTTATATCAAAGGTATAAACCTCAGTGGTGTAGTCCGCACCGTTAAAGCTTTCGGTTATCGTGGACTTAAAGGGTTCGATAATGCACATCGCAAAGGGGTTATCTCCAACGCTTATAAGGGCATTGCCGAGAGTTGCTTCAAACTCGGTAGCTTCTTCCTTGATAAACGCCTGCTTACCGATGCTTTCCGCACCGCTAAGGTCTGCCTTTACTATTGCACTGTACGCAAAAGCGTAGTCGCCGATGTTCAAAACGTACTTAAGACCGCTTGCCTTATTCAAAGCTTCGCAGTAGGAGAATGCGCCTTCGCCTATTTCTGTGCAGTTTTTGCCAAAGCTTACGGAGTTAAGGCTGTGGCAGTAAACAAATGCATATTCGCCGACTGTTTCCGCCGCCGCAAGATTTGCGCTTGTTATTGCGGTTTCGGTAAGGGCGTAGCCGTCAATTGTAACAACCTTGGAAAGGTTAATTTCTTCCAAAGCAATACAGCCTGCAAAAGCGTACTCGGGTATAACCGTTATCTTATCGCCAAGCACTACACTCTTAAGCTGACGGCAGTAAGAGAATGCGTTTGCGCCGATACTCTCTGCGGAGGCAAGGTCAATAGACTCAAGGGCAAGACCGTGATAGTCGTAAATATAATGACCTTCAGAGTCAACAGCGGCAACGGTCATATTCTCGTCATAGCAAATGTAA
>SVRF01000057.1 GCA_015064945.1 Oscillospiraceae bacterium
CCGATATGTACGTATGCCAGTATGACGAAATCATGGCATTCGGCGCAGCAGGCGACGAACCTTCTTCCGATGTAGAACCTTCCGAAGAAACTTCTGAAGAAACCTCCGAAGTTATCTCCTCTGAAGCCTCCGAAGAAACCTCTGAAGTTATCTCCGAAGAAACCTCTGAAGTTATCTCTGAAGAGACCTCCGAAGACTCCGAAGAAACTTCTGACGACGAAACCTCCGACGACACAGCAGACGTAGTTTACGGTGACGTAAACAACGACGGCGCAGTTAACAGCCTTGACGCTGCACAGATTCTTAAGCACGATGCTAAGCTTATCACTCTTGAAGGCGACGCACTCGTAGCAGGCGACGTAAACGGCGATGGCACAGTTAACAGCCTTGACGCTGCTCAGGTTCTTAAGTTCGACGCTAAGCTTATCACAAGCTTCCCCGTTGAAAACTCAGCTGACGAAGAAAGCTCTGAAGAACTTTCCGTCCTTGACTCCTCTGATGCTATTTTAAACGAAGAAGAGTCTGACGAAAGCGCTGAATAATATTAATTAAAGATAATATTATCAGATGACAATAAAAATCCGCCCGCATAGCGGGCGGATTTTTATTACAGAGGCACGTTAAAGCTTTAAGGCGTTCGCATTTGCTATTGCATTTTTTGGCGTTTGTGGTATAATTTAGTTAAGCTTACGGAAAGTGTGGTGACTTTATGCCCTTCTTACCCATAACAGCAGAAGAAATAAAAGAGCTTGGCTGGGATGCCCCCGATTTTGTGTTGGTCACGGGCGACGCTTATGTGGACCATCCTTCCTTCGGTACAGCTATAATTTCCCGCGTGCTGGAAGCGGAGGGATACCGTGTAGCAATTCTTGCCCAGCCCGATTGGCGAGACACGGCGGATTTTTGCCGCTTTGGCAGGCCCCGTCTTGGCTTTTTGGTCAACAGCGGGAATATTGACAGTATGGTTGCCCACTACACCGCCGCAAAAAAACGCAGGGGTGACGATTATTACTCTCCCGGCGGCAAGGCAGGTAAGCGCCCCGACCGTGCCATTATAGTGTATTGCAACCGTATCCGTCAGGCATACGGCGACGTGCCCATAGTTATCGGCGGCATTGAGGCATCTACCCGTCGCTTTGCCCACTACGATTATTGGACAGATAAGGTGCGCCGCAGTATTCTTATAGACAGCGGTGCAGACCTGCTTGCCTACGGTATGGGCGAAAACATTATGCGCCGTATAGCTTTCCTTTTGGATAAGGGGGTGCCCGTGCACAAGCTGAGAGATATAAGAGGCACGGTGTACCGTTGCGCCAAGGATGAAGCGCCCCACTTTGACTATTTGGCAACCTTTGATTATGACACCCTTAAAACCGACAAAAAAGCCTATGCCAAGGCTTTTAAGCTTCAGTATGACAATATGGACGCAGTAACGGGCAAAGCCTTGTGCGAGGAATATGACGATTGTATGCTGGTGCAAAATCCGCCCATGCCGCCCCTTACAAGGGCAGAGCTGGACAAGGTCTACTCCTTGCCCTATATGCGCTCATACCACCCGATATACGAGAAGGACGGCGGCGTGCCCGCCATTGCCGAGGTGCGCTTTTCCATAACTCACAGTCGCGGTTGCTTCGGCGGTTGTAACTTTTGTGCGCTGACCTATGTGCAGGGCAGAAGCGTTTGCAGCCGCAGTGAAAAAAGCGTTCTTGCAGAGGCAGAGCTTATTGCCGCAATGCCCGATTTTAAGGGCTATATTCACGATATCGGCGGTCCTACCGCCAATTTCCGCCACCCCGCCTGCGCAAAGCAGAAGGAGCACGGCGTTTGCAAGGACAAGCGTTGTCTTTTCCCCACTCCCTGTAAAAACTTAAACGCCGACCACAGCGAATATATAAGTCTTTTGGAGAAGGTGGAGAAGATACCCGGTGTAAAGCGTGTATTTATCCGCAGCGGCATCCGATTTGACTATCTGCTGGCAGACAAAAACGAAAAGTTTTTCAAACGGCTTGTGGCAAATCACACAAGCGGACAGCTTAAGGTTGCGCCCGAGCATTGCTCCGACAATGTGCTTAAATATATGGGCAAGCCCAATTTTGAGGTTTATAAGCGCTTTCAAAACCGTTTTTATCAGCTGACCAAATCCATGGGGAAGGAGCAGTACCTTGTACCCTATCTTATGTCCTCCCATCCCGGCAGCACCATAAACGACGCCATAGAGCTGGCACTGTACCTTAGAGAGAACAAGCTTAATCCGGAGCAGGTGCAGGACTTTTATCCCACGCCCGGCACCGCATCTACCTGTATGTTCCATACGGGCCTTAACCCCTTTGATATGCAAAAGGTCTACGTGCCCAAAAGCTATGAGGAGAAAAAAATGCAAAGGGCGCTTCTTCAGTCCTACAAGCCCGAAAATGCGCCCCTTGTTCGCAAAGCCTTGGAAGCGGCACACCGCACCGACCTTATAGGCGTGCTATTGCCTCACGGTGGCAAAAAGCCTGCGTCTAAAGCTCATACCGCCTATAAAGGTAATCCCAAAGGAAAGCCAGTACAAGGGAAAAAACAGCACAGCCAAAAAAAGCCTCGCAAACCTTAAGGCTTTCCCTCAGCAGAAAATAGCCGCCAAGCTCTTTGCAGAAGCAAAGGTACGCTATGTAGCATAGGCTTAGAACTAATGGAAAAAGGATACCTACCAAAAGGGTATAAATTGCGGCTTTACAGGGTTTGATTTTCATAATATGCAAAATCCTTTCTTTACAAAACAGTTTTTTTGTGTTATAATAACTTAGATAAGCTTTACAGAAAGAGGTGCTTTAAATGAAATGTCCCGCTTGTAATCACCCGGAAAGCAAGGTTATAGACTCCCGCCCCACGGCAGAGGGTGCTTCTATCCGCCGCCGCAGAGAGTGTCTTCAGTGTCAACGCCGTTTTACCACCTATGAGATAATAGAGGATGTACCTATGCTGGTGGTAAAAAAGGACAACACAAGAGAGGCTTATGACAGAAATAAGCTGCTTGCAGGTATTATCCGCGCCTGTGACAAGCGTAAGATTTCCAAGGACGTTATGGAGAGTATTGTCAGCGATATAGAGCGCAACCTGCAAAACTCTGTTCATAACGAGATTCCCACCTCTTATATCGGCGAAATGGTTATGCGCCGCCTTAAGGAGATAGACGAGGTTGCCTATGTGCGCTTCGCCTCTGTTTACCGCCAGTTTAAGGATCTGGACGCTTTTGTGGACGAGCTTAATAAGCTGCTTGCCGAAAAGAAATAAATAAGAAAACAGCACGGAACAGTCCCTATGGTGACATTCCGTGCTGACTTTTTATTTTTTTGTGGACAAATGTGGGTAGTGGGGTTATTTTATGGGCAGGTCAAAACCTTCCGTAAAGAAGCGGTTGGGGTTTACGAACACGCCGTTTACCGATACGCCGAAACGTAGCATAGACAGGGCTTCTTCACCTTCCTTATAGGTCATACCGCTGACGCCTGCCGTGCCGATAAGCACACCCTCCTGCACCGTGTCGCCCACAGCCTTGCCGTCAATAAACTCGCCAAGGTTGTAGTAGTGGGAAAGTACGCCGTAGCCGTGGTCTATGACCATCATTTTGCCGTGTATTTCATCCTCGCCCATATAGATTATAACGCCTCTTGCAGCGGATTTAACGCTGTCGCCCGTGTTCATTGCGTAATCTATATACTCTAAATGGAAGTAGGGTACAACGTCGTTTACCGACATATAGGTGCCGTAATCATACAAAACGTCGTTTCCTGTAGGCTTGCCGAATTTGTTGCCTGCCTCTATCATCGGCTCTCCCTTGTTGCTTATCCACTCCGTCATAAGTGCCGCATAAGCCTCTAAGCTGTCGGGGGCGGTGGCTTTAATATAAAGCTCAGTATCCATCCTCGCTCTGTTAAGCTCCTTGCTTGCGGGCACCACGGAAATAGTAAAGCTTTCCTTTACGTCGCCGATTGTAAAGCTTACGGAATAATCTCCCTCTGCGTTGTTAACGCTTACGGGCATCGCAATATATGCGTAGTCGCCGCCATCGTCGTATATAATGCTTAGGGGCGAGGTGTCAAGCATGGTTTCAAGCTCAACGGCTTCGTTTGCACTGAGGTGGCGGAAGGTCAAATACACAACAGAGCCTGCCGTAGTCTGTGCAGGAGTGTCCATAAGCTCGGGATGTACATCGTAGAACACCTCAAACTCATAAACTGCTGTACCGCCTGCAACCTTGCCCATAGCACCCCAGCGTGCTTCCAGTCTTGCGGTAAGCACCGTATCGTTGGTGTGGTACAGCTTGTTGAAAGCAGTCTCCTGCAGTACGTTACCGTTTACGTCCGTGAAAGACAAAAGCACCTCCGCAGGTTCTACGGAAAAGTCTATGGGGTTATCTATAAGCTTAAAGTTATAGTTAAAGCTTTGCTTGTTTTCCGATGTAGGGGTGGCTGTATGATTAACAAGCTTGCCTGCAATGTTTTGGTACTGCCACGTGTACTCCTTGGGCGTAATTATCTCCTTGGAGTCACCCATAACAAAGCTGAGGCTGGGCAATGCATAGCCTGAATTGTCATAAATTACATCGCATTCAGCCCTTTGCAAAAGCGTTTTTGCGTGAGATGACAGTACGGAAGCGTAGCTGCCGTCGGACTTTTGCAAAAAGCAACCGTTGGTGTTTATCTCGGGGTAAAGCTTAAAGGATATATTCCCCTCGTCTCTTTCTATGGAAACGTCAAAGCAGTCCGCATCTTTAACAGACCTGAGGGGTGCTGTAAGGGGTGCGGCGTTAAGGTACATATCTACGTAAAAGCTTATGTCGTCCTTATCGGTAAGGGTGCATTCGTCACCGTTTGTATCCGTAACTTTTACCGCAGTAACCGTGTTGGGGTCAATATTCGTATCTGAAAGAGTCAAAAAGAAATAAACTATAAACACCATGGGTAGGCACAGCAATATCCACAGCCATGCCCTTTTTTTGTTTTTCTTTTCCACTTAATTATCCGTCCCTGTTCTTTAGCCCTTGATAGCGGCTTCAATATAATCCTTAACGGAAGCTGCATTAGGGGATATAACGATATAAGCGTAAACCCCTGTACCGCCAACCACAGCGCTAAGGGTCATCTCGTAGTTGTCCTGATTATAGTCCTTGTATTGGTTTTGCAGGCTGGTAAGCTTGTTGCCAAGCAGGTTCCTTATAGTTTCGCCCTCTGCTTCACTGTTGGCAATATAAACAGCTACGGTTTCTGCAGAATTGCCCGACTCTTCACAAAGCCAAAAGCCCTTTGCAAAGCTTTGTGGGTCAATACCTACGTCGTTGTAGATGGCTTCTGCGGGCATCTCAAAGCTGCTGTCCTTCAAAAGTGCGCTTGTTTCTGCCTTAAAACCGTCAAAGTCCTCACCGATGTTAACGGCGGCGTCTTCCTTGCTTTCGGCAACGCTCTCGTTCTTGCTTTCCGTTTTGCTTTCGGTAACGCTCTCAGTCTTGCTTTCGTCTTTAGTGTTTTCTGCCTCGTTACCGCAGGCGGTAAGCGCGGATGCGGCAAATATGCCGGCAAGCAATAAAACTAAAATCTTTTTCATAATCGGTCTTCCTTTCTGTTTTGGGTATGTAGCTTTTATTCAAATAAAGGGATGCTTTCGGGATTGGCCCAGGTGCCTGCGGTCTTCTTAGCCGCATAGTCACGCAGTATATCCATCCATATATAATAGGCTCTTTCCGTAAGGTGGCAGTATGCATCGGAGGAATATACCGATGCCAAATATCCGCCGCCGTCGGTAAGAGGAGTAGCCACGTCAATAAAGGCTATGCCGTTTTCGTTACAATAATCCAGCACGTATTTGTTAAGCAAGCTCATATTGCGGTTGTTAAGCTTGGTAAAGGATTTATCCCTTGTAAGATAGGTTGCGGCAAGTATAACCACCTCTGTGTCGGGGCTATTTGTCTTTATCGCCTCTATACAACGGAAAACCTCTTCCGCAACAATCTCCGCACAGGTGTCTGCCGTGCCCACCATACCAAGGTCGTTAAGCCCCATAAGTCCTAAATACACGGTCTTTCTTCCCGTAGCCTCGGGCAGGTTCTCTATGTTGTAAGCCGAGCCCCTGTACTTGGGCAGTACGTTATCGGGTGTGTCGGGGGTCTGATGCTCGTTATTGTAAAAGCTGAAGCTGCTGGTACAGCAGAAAAGTGCGTTGCCAAGTATATCGGGTGAAACCTTGGTGCGCCAGCCGGAGGTACGGGTGCTGAAGTGAACCATTACAGAGTGGCCTACAAACAGCGACTCGTTAAAATATTCGTCAAGCTCGCTTGCAGAGATGCCGTTCGGCGCAACAACAACGGGGTCTGTACCGCCGATGGGTCTTTCGGGCTCGTCAGGTTCGCTGCTTTCTACGGTGACAGAGCTTTCTTCTTCAAGGCTGCTCTCTTCTTCGCTGCTGCTTTCTTCTTCGCTGCTCTCGGCAACAGAGCTTTCCTCTTCGCTGTCACTGCTTTCGGGGATAAAAGAGCTTTCCTCTTGCTCACTGTCTTCACTTATCACGGGGACGGTGCTTTCCTCCGCCGAGGAGCTTTCTTCAATACTGATTTCGGGGGCGGGGGTCTTGCTTTCGTTACCGTTCGGCTTTACGGCAGAGCCGCCGTTACGCCAAAGAAAAGCGCAGGCTACGGTCATAGATGCCACCAGCACAACGGAAAGCAGGCAAAATATAACACGTAAAGGTTTGGACATAAAAACACCTCTATAATATGTAATAATCATTCTCTCCCAATCATCACCCATTATACACTTGTCACGGCATTATGTCAATAAGCGGCGTGCAGTTTTTGTCGAATAATTTTTACCGTAAAAGGCAATACTTTCTTATGAAAAACGTTTTAAACAGAGGTGCTTTTATTGGATATAGGCGGTTTGGATAAGCTTTGCAATTACGTTGGCACTCGGCTTGGCAACAGTGCGGATTTCACCTTGCGTCCCATAGATAAGCCGGGTTGTCGCCTTGCGGTTATGTATATCCGTAACATCAGCGGCAGACAGTACATTGCGGACCGTGTGGTTGCGCCCTTGGTGAAGTATTGCGACAACAGCTTCCGAGGCGGCTTTGACAGCCTTCTTCAAAGTGCCGCGCTGTCCCCTTGTAACAGTCCGGAGGAGGCTGTTCAGTCCTTGCTTTACGGCAACCTTGTTGTGGCGGCAGAGACCGACAGGCTGTACTGTACCGTGGTGGGTGCAGACAATTTTGCACACCGAAGTGTGTCGGAGCCGGACAGCGATGTCACCGTAAAAGGTCCCCGTGCAGGCTTTACGGAAAGCGGAGAGGGAAACGTTGCAGCCCTGCGCCGTGTTATAAAAAATCCCGACCTGCGGGTGGAAAAGCAAACGGTGGGCAGTCTTACAGGTACGGACGTGTTTATCGTATATCTGCAGGGCAGAGCGGACGAGGCGGTGCTCAGCGCCGTGCGTCGCAGACTTAAGACCGCAAAGGCAAGCTGTGTGGTGGACAGCGGCAACATAGAACAGCTTTTAGCTCCAAAGGGTAGTTTTTTTCCCACCTTGGGCAGTAGCGAAAAGGTGGACAAGGTTGCATCCAAAATACTTTCGGGCAGGGTGGGGCTGGTCTGCGACGGAAGCCCCTTTGTGCTGACTGCACCCTATGTGTTTGCTGAAAGCATACAGTCTGCCGAGGATTACCTTAAGCCTGCCTGGTATGCCACCTTTATGCGTTGTTTGCGCTTTTTTGCCCTGCTTGCCTCTTTGTTGCTGCCTGCTATGTTCACCGCCGCTGTTTACCACGACAGTTGGGTGTTGCCATCTGTGTTGATGGAGTCACTCCACGAGATGGAAAAGGACATAAAGCTTTCGTTTTTCGCGGAGATACTGCTTATGCTCACCGCCTTCGAGGTAATACGGGAGGTAGGTGTGCGAATGCCGCGCAGTGTGGGGGAGGCGGTGGGCTTGGTGGCCTCTCTTTTGGTGGGTGACGCAACGGTGGAGGCAGGCTTGGCAGGCACGTCGGTGCTTTTGATAGTGGCGTTTTCCGAAACCTCGGGTTTTATAGTACCTGCGATGAGCTCCGCGGGGGTACTGCTCAGGTACCTCTATCTGTTTGCCGCTTATTTTGCAGGCTTTAACGGTTTGCTTTTTGCTTTCGGACTTACGGTCATCGCCCTGCTTAAAAAGAAAAGCTTCGGGGTGGGGTATATGACTCCTCTTTACCCCCTTAATCCCCGCGGAATGGAGGACTTTTTGCTGGCTATTCCTAAAAAGACCTTGGGCAGACGGGAAAAACTGAAATAAAAGTCCGCCTGCCGCATATTATGCAAAGGGGGGATATTATGAGCAGTATAACCATAGAAACAGAAAGACAGGTACTTGGCGAGGGGGATGTTTTCTTAAAGCTGAGCCTGCCCCGGCTTAAGGCGGAGCAAGGCAAATTGCACAATAATTTTGCCGCCTATTACGGCAATATGCGAAAAGGTTTTATGAACTATGCCCAAAAGACCTTGGCGGTATCGGCGGCAAAGCGGCAGGGCGCACCCTACGGTGCTGCCCTTAACACACAACTGTGTCACGAGAACGAGCAGATCCTATCCCTGTATACGGATATAAACGTAAGCGATGGTAAAGGCAACAGATACAGCCGCCACGGAGTGCTGTGGCACAAGGACACCGGTAACATTATTAATCCTAAGACCCTTTTCGAAAAAGGCGCAAAACGGGCGGTAACAGCGGCACTTTGCCAAGCCGCCCGTGACAAAAGCCAAAACAGCGGTACTCCTCTGTATTCCGATGCTATGGGGCGCATAAAGCGGCAGTTCAGTTGGGAGCGCTTTTACATAAGCCCCACTGCCGCCGTGTTCTTTTATTCGGGCGGCGTGGTGGGGGAGGATCCCAAGCCTTTTCCCATAAGCCTTGCCGACAAAGAGCTGTTCACAAAAGAGGCGCGCCGTATGCTGTGGGGGCTTGAATAAAGCTAAGCTTTGTGTTATAATAGGCGCAGAAAGAGGTGTGTTTATGCATAAATTCATATCTGTGCTTATGGCGTGCTTGATGCTTTTTACCGTCATTACGGTTTCTGCAGAGGATACGGTGTATATAGACAGCGCCGAGGATTTGCGTGCTTTCTCCGCAAGGGTGGCGGCAGGCGACCGTATGACGGGCGTTTCCGTTGTTCTCAGGGCGGATATCGCCTTGGAGGGGGATTTTACTCCCATCGGTACGGATACGTCAACTCCCTTTTCCGGCAGCTTTGACGGCGGAGGTCATACGGTAAGCGGACTTACCGTACAGGGCGAGGCTTATTTGGGGCTGTTCGGCTGTATTACCGACGGTAGTGTTAAAAACCTCAATATAGAAAATGCCACCGTAATCGGCGGTGATTACTGCGGCTTGCTGGTGGGCAGACTTTATGCCTATAAGGGCGACGGAGCTGTGGAAAACTGCCAAGTCAGCGGCTCGGTAACAGGCGGCAGTTATGTGGGCGGCTTGGCAGGTATGGTCTGCGCCGCAGCCTACGATTATTCTGCCGACGCATGGGTTAAGGAAAGCGGCGCACAGGCTACGGTGAACGGTGACCTTTATGTGGGCGGCATAGCAGGCTGTGCCGAAGCAAGGGGCAACAGCAAAACCGCAACAGTGCTTATTAAGGATTGCGTTTCCAAGGGCTTTGTACAGGCTAAAGGTAATTTCGGTACTATGGCAGGCGGCATCTGCGGTGCGCTTTCCGCCAAGGATAACGGCGGCAACGCCGTGGCAGAGCTGGACTCTTGCATCTCTTACGCTATGGCAGTTGCGGAAAAGCTGGCGGCAGGCGGCATCTGCGGTACCGCAGGCGCTGTAGGTGAATATTCAATTGCGGCGGCTGCAAACAGCGTGTCATACGGATATGTAAGCGGCGGCGCTAAAGTGGGCGGCTTCTGCGGCAAGGCAGAGACAAGCGGCGGCACCGTAGGTTTTGAAAACTGTGTGTCCGCAGGCTGTGTTGCGGGTACGGATATCCACGCCGTAGGCTTTGGTGCGGAGGGTTGCAACCGTGTTAT
>SVRF01000058.1 GCA_015064945.1 Oscillospiraceae bacterium
GTATGCGGATATCCGCCGTGTTTCCTGGAACGTACCCGACCTTGCAAGCTCCTCTAAGGCAATGCGCCTTAAGGAGATAGTGGAGGAGGCGGGGGACGAGGGCAGAAAGGTTATAGTTTTTTCCTTTTTCCTTACCACTGTTGAAAAAATCAGCGCTTTTTTAGGCGAACGCTGTATGCCTATCATCAACGGCTCTGTTCCGCCGCAGCGCAGGCAGGAGATCATCGACGAGTTTGATAAAGCGCCTGCGGGCTCGGTGCTTATCGCTCAGATACAGTCGGGCGGCACAGGGCTTAACATCCAGACCGCCAGCGTGGTGGTTATCTGCGAGCCGCAGTTTAAGCCTTCTATCGAGAACCAGGCAATATCCCGTGCTTACCGTATGGGACAGGCACGCAACGTGCTGGTTTACCGCCTGCTCAGTGACGATACCGCCGACGAGAAGATAACCGAGATGCTGGAGGAAAAGCAAAAGGTATTCGATGCCTTTGCAGATAAATCCTCTGTGGCAGAGGAAAGTCTGGAGCTGGATAACAGCGGCTTCGGTGCGATAGTAGAAGAGGAGATAGCCCGCATCAACGCAAAGCACGGCGGCACGACAGAAAAGCAGGTGGAAGAAAAACCCACGAAAACGGAAGAAAACACCGAAAAGTCAGAAGAAAACACTGTACAAACCGAAGAAAAACCCACTACGGTGGGAGAGGCATCCACTTGGTGCTGTACCTGCGGAAAAACGGGGCTTAGCAGTAAATTCTGCCCCGATTGCGGCACGGCACGCCCCGACACCTGGGATTGTGCCTGCGGCACAAAGGGGCTTAAATCCAAGTTCTGCCCCGATTGCGGAGCAAAGCGCCTCTTTTAGATAGGAAACATAGGGAGGGTATAAAATGTTAAAAAAATATTTAATTATATTGTTTGCAGTCCTTTTTTGCCTTTCTGCCGTTGCCTGCGGCAAAAAAACTCCCAAAGATAATAATCAAAGCAATAACAGCTCTGCCCAGTCGCTTTCTTCGGAGCATTCTTCCGAAGAGGAGTCCTCCGAGGAGAACAGCGAGGTCTCCTATAACGGCATAAAGTTTTATGGCAAGCTGGAGAACGGCCAACCTATAAGCGGAAGGCTTGATTATTCGGACAATAGCAGCGCTTATTTTGACAAAGAAAACAACACCATTACTTTTGACAACGGTGGTAAATACGTGGGCGATATTGACTGTCTTTGCCGCCACGGCAAGGGGACTATGACTTATGCCAACGGTGACAGATACGAGGGCGAATGGAAAGACGATGTGTTCAATGGCGAGGGTGTGTACACTTGGGCAGACGGCTCTGTTTATGAGGGCGAGTTTAAGAACGGCGTTGCCCACGGCAGGGGCAAGACTATAATAGCGGCAGCCGAAGCAAGAGAAGGCGTTGTCCTTGAGGGCGAGTATAAAAACGGACTGGCTGACGGACAGGCTACCTGCCTTTGGGACGATGGCTCTAAATACGTGGGCGCTTATGCTAACGGTATGCGCAACGGCTACGGCGAGCTGGAGCTGTCAAGCGGCGAAACCTATAAGGGCAATTGGGTTAACGACAAAAAAGAAGGCGCTGACGGTGAGTTGTATTACTACAACGGAGATAAGTACCTCGGTTCATTTATTAATGATAAGCCCGATACACGCCTTATGGATGAAGACGGCAATTTTATTCTCCTTGAAAACGGCAACCACGCTCACGGCGAAAAGGGCACGTATTTTTATGCCGACGGCAGAACCTACACAGGCTATTTTCAAGATGGTAAAATTGTTACCATCGAGAGCGATATAGTTGGGGACACCACTCCGGATTATATCTATTCGAGTGATGAAAGCACTAATGGATAGTGAAATTAACATATAACGTTTAAAATGCAAGACAACGGCAGGGTATGCGGTGTTCGCATATCCTGCCGTTTTGTTATATTCCGCCTTTTTACCTCGGGTCGTCGAAGGCGCCGACCCCTACCGGTGCGATGTTTTTTTGTTTTTGCGTATATTTTAGGCTTTTATTATTTGTTACGTAACGGCGGGAGTAAACTGTTAGCCCTACGGACAAATTGCAAGGTTTTTCGGTTAATGGGGTGATTATATTTATTTTGGGGCCCCGTAACGAACGCAGTTAGTTATGGGGTGAGTTTTTTCGGCTTGCCGAAAAACTTCCTTACCTTTTTACTTCTCACTCCTACCTCTTCACTTGCGAACGCAGTGAGCCCCGCCCCCTACCGGTGCCATTTGTTGCGTTTTTGCCTAATCGATGAGGTTTTTGTAAACGCTTTTTGGGGTGGATTACTCGTTCAACAAATAATAAAGCATTCTGTCGGGGTCATTTAAAAATTGCTTTGTTATCCTGTAATGCTCCGTATCCTTATACTCCGTTTTTGATATGCCGTTTTCCGTAAACTCCAAAATCTCCGCACCGGGAAACGCCGTAAGGATAGGCGAATGGGTGGCAATTATAAGCTGAGAGCCTGCCTTGACCAACCTGTCAAGCTCCGCCAACAGGGTAAGCTGTCGCATAGGGGATAGCGCCGCCTCCGGCTCGTCCAGCAGGTAGATGCCGTTACCGCCGAAGCGGTTTTGCACTATCGCCAAAAAGCTTTCCCCGTGGGACTGCTCGTGAAGGGACACACCGCCGTAGCTTTCTATGATCTTTGGGCCGAAAGAGCCGCCCTCGTCCCGCTTGTCAATATTGCTTGCCATATTGTAAACGCTTTCCGCCCGCAGGAAGAAGCCATCCTTCGGGTGGGCTTTTTTTGACAGACGGATGTGGTCGCAAAGCTCGGAATGGGTCTTTTTTGTGAAAAAATTCAAGTTTCGGGAGCCGCCCTCCGCATTAAAGCCGTAGGAAACGGCTATCGCCTCCAGCAGAGTGGATTTGCCCGTGCCGTTTTCCCCCACAAAAAAGGTCACCGCCGAGGAAAAGGCAAGCCGTTCCACCTGCTTAAGGTAGCGTACCACAGGCAGGGCGTTAAGATAAGAGGCGGGCAGAAGCCCGCCCTCAAAAATCACTTCGTTTATATATTTTTCAAACATATTCTACACACACATAAGCGCCAGACGTAAGGCGGCGCTTACGGTTTTTGCTCTTATGGTGGCTCTGTCACCGCTGAAGTTATAGCGGCGCACAAGCACACCCTCTGCAGTGGCGGCGGCGATATACACCGTGCCCACGGGCTTCTCTGCCGTGCCGCCGTCGGGACCTGCTATGCCCGTAACGGATACGGCTATGTCCGCCCCCGTCAGCGTCCTTGCGCCTCTTGCCATAGCGGCGGCGGTGGCGGCGGATACCGCACCCACCGTACCAAGGGTCTTTTCGGGCACGCCGAGCAGGGCTGTCTTTATGCGGTTTGCGTAAGCGCACACTCCCCCGTCAAACACGGCGGATGCGCCTGCAACATCGGTTATCGCACCTGATATAAGTCCGCCTGTGCAGGACTCGGCAGTAGTAAATTTAAGCCCCTTTTTCTTCAGGGCGGTTACCAAAATTTCTGCTTCTTTTATCATAATCAGCCTACTATCTTCTTATGTCTGCGGGTGGCAAAGGCACGCTCGGTAAGGCCCTCTATATCCAGCTTTGCCTCTTCTTCTAAAATCTGCTCCATAGTGGGGCGGGTGTTGGGATGGCGGGGCACAAAAACGGTGCAACAGTCCTCATAGGGAAGTATAGATATATCAAAGGTGCCTATCCTTCTTGATATCTGCACTATCTCGTCCTTGTCCATAGCTATGCAGGGACGGAATACAGGTATCTGCGGAATGGCGTTGGTTACGGTCAGAGCGTGTAGCGTCTGACTGGCAACCTGACCGAGACTTTCGCCTGTTATCAGCGCAGCCGCACCTACGTCAAGGGCTTGCTTTTCCGCAAGTCGCATCATAAAACGGCGCAGCAGGATGGTAAACAAGCGCTCGTCACAGCTGCTCATAAGAGTTTCCTGTATCTCCGTAAGGCTTATGGTGTGCATATACAGCTTGCCGCTGTAGCGTGCAACCGCTTCCGCCAAGGCGTTGACCTTGTCCTCTGCCGCCTGACCCGTATAGGGTGGGCTGTCAAAATACAAAGCGTCCAGCGTCAGTCCCCTCTTTGCCATAAGATAGCCTGCAACGGGGCTGTCTATACCGCCGGAAAGAAGAAGCATCCCGTGGCCTGCAGAGCCGTTGGGCATACCGCCCGCGCCCTTTTCACCGCCACCGTGGACAGCCGCATACTTGTCACGCACTTCCAACTTAATGCAAATATCGGGGTTAACCACGTCCACCTTAAGATATGGCTTAAGCTGAAGGATGGTACCGCCTATCTCGCCCGACAATGCAGGAGAGGAGAGGGGGAAGCTCTTGTCACTGCGCTTGCCCTCGCACTTAAAGGTCTTGGCGTCTCCTATCAGCTCGTCAATATGCTCCGCAACGGTGGCGCGGATAGCCTCCACCGTCTTTTCACAGCGCCAGGCACGGCACACGGAGGCGATACCGAAAACACGCTTCATCTTTTCGGCGGCATCGTCCATATCCGCCTCCTCACTGCCTACTATACACAGGGTGGACTGGGCGTATTCCAAGGTGAACTCGCCTTCCACAAATTTTAAAAGTTGTTTTACACGGCGTACTATAAGGCTGTCGAAGTAAGAGCGGTTAAGCCCCTTCATTACCACCTCGCCGTATTTAAGTAATAAAACATAGTCGTTCATAGTCGTTTATATCCTTCCGTAGCGTTGTCTTGCCTCTGCCAAGGCGGTAACAAGTGCATCCGCTTCTTCTTTTGTATTAAGGGGGGAGATGCCGATGCGCAATGCACACTCTCTGTCCGCCTTATCCAAGCCGTAGGCGGCAAGCACCGTGTTTTCCGCCTGCTTGGAGGAGCAAGCCGAGGATGCGGAAATATATATCCCCTGTGCGGAAAGGCAGTTAAGCGCCGTCTCACTCTTTATGCCTCTAAGGCTTATGTTTAGTATGCCGTCAAGGTGCTTGGGCGGGATGTTAAAGCCCACATTGCCTATCTCTTTAAGCTTTTCTTCTATGTAGGCGCGCAGCTCCTTTACCTTCTCCAAAGCGTCCTTGCCGTATTCCTTGGCTGCGGCGGCAAATGCGGCGGCGGCGGCAAGGTTTTCCGTACCGCTTCTTATGCCCTTCTCCTGTCCGCCGCCCACCACAAAAGCAGGCGGATGCAGGTTGGATTTAAGCATAAGCCCACCCACGCCGCGCAGACCGTGCAGCTTGTGGGCGGAAAAGGCGGCGGTGTCAGCCTGTCGCAGTGCTTGCTTACAGCCCTCAGCCTTCATAAAGCCCTGCACCGCATCACAGTGCAGAAGGGCACGGCTGCCTGCGCCGTTTATCACGTCACGGACGGCTTTAAGGTCGTAGACCGCCCCCGTCTCGTTATTAGCCAGCATTACGCATACCAAGGCGGAGGGCGTTTTTATCGCTTCTTTTAGAAAATCTGTATCTATCACGCCGCCGCGGGTTGGCAAATACACTATCTCTGCCCCTTGCGCTTCAAGCCGTCGGCAAGGCTCCTTTACCGAAGGATGCTCCGAGTCGGTAAGTATAACCCGTTTGCCGTAGCGCTTCCTAAGCTCCCACAAGCCGTAGACGGCGCTGTTATTAGACTCCGTCCCCGAGGCGGTAAAATAAAACTCCTCGCTTTTACAGCCTGCAAGACCTGCAAGCGTGACACGGGCGGCTTCCAAGCTGCGGCGTGCCTCTGCCCCCAAGGCGTGGGGAGAGGAGGGGTTGCCGTACAGCGCAGTTCCTTGAATAAACGCTTCCACAGCCGTCGCCGAGGGCTTTGTGGTAGCGGCGTTATCAAAATAAATTGCCATAAATACACCTCTGTATACCATTATAAATCCGGCGTATAAAAAAGTCAAACCTTAAATAAAAAAACTTAAAAAAGTCCTTTACTTTTTATACAGAAAGTTGTATAATAGATTGAATAGCTGTAAAAGGCGATAAAATAAATTAAGGAGGATTTTGCGAATGATTTGGACAGTTATAGCTGCAGTTGTCGGTCTTATCATCGGCATGCTGGTAGGCTTTTTCATACGTAAGATTATCGCAGAGAAAACCATTCAGTCCGCAGAGATCGAGTCTAAGCGCATCGTAGATGAAGCAAAAAAGGGTGCAGAAACCGTTAAAAAAGAAGCCGCCCTTGAAGCTAAGGAAGAAGCGCACAGAATTAAGAACGAAGCGGAAAGAGAAGCAAAAGAGCGCAGAAAAGAAATTACCCGTACCGAAAACAGACTTGCCCAAAAGGAAGAGAATTTGGACAAGCGTGCACTTAATCTGGATAAGAAGGAGGAACAGCTCAACGCCAAAATTAAAGAGAATACCGAGCTGACCGCCGTAATCGAAAAGATTAAGGAAGAACAGGCAGAACTGCTGCAAAAGATTTCCGGTATGACTATGGAAGACGCTCGTCAAACCTTGCTTGAAAGGGCAGAGGCAGAGGCGAGACACGAAATGGCGAAGCGCCTTTCGGATATGGAACAGGAATACAAGGAGAAAGCCGACGATATGGCACGTGACATCGTTACACTTGCTATCCAGCGTTGCGCTTCCGACAGTGTTTCCGAAGCAACGGTTTCCGTTGTCGGCCTGCCCAACGATGAAATGAAGGGCAGAATTATCGGCCGTGAGGGTAGAAACATCCGTGCTATTGAGACCCTTACAGGCGTTGACCTTATCATTGATGATACTCCCGAAGCAATTACAGTTTCTACCTTCGACCCCATCCGTCGTGAGGTGGCAAGGCTTGCACTTGAAAAACTGGTTTCCGACGGTCGTATACATCCCTCCCGCATTGAAGAAATGGTGGAAAAGAGCCGCAAAGAGGTTGATGCGGTTGTTAAGCGTGAAGGCGAACAGGCAACCTTTGAAACAGGCATCCACGGTATTAACCCCGAGCTGGTTAAGATACTGGGCAGACTTAAGTTCAGAACAAGCTACGGTCAGAACGCCCTTAAGCATTCTATCGAGGTGGCGCACATCTCCGGTATGATCGCAAGCGAGCTGGGTATTGATGTTACCCTTGCAAAGCGTGCAGGTCTCTTGCATGACATCGGTAAGGCTATGAACCACGAGGTGGACGGCTCCCACGTTCAGATAGGTGTTGACCTTGCCAAGAAGTACAAGGAAAGCAAGGAAGTTATCCACGCTATCGAAGCGCACCACGGCGATGTTGAGCCCAAGACCTTTGTGGCTGTTATCGTTCAGGCGGCAGATGCCATATCTGCGGCACGTCCCGGCGCAAGACGCGAGAATCTTGAAAATTACATTAAGAGACTTCAAAGACTTGAAGAAATTGCAAACTCCTTTAACGGTATCGAAAAATCCTTTGCTATTCAGGCAGGCAGAGAGATACGTATTATGGTTAAGCCCGACGAGGTTAGCGATGACGATATGGTATTTATCGCCCGTGATATCGCTCAGAAGATAGAGAGCGAGCTTGAATATCCCGGTCAGATAAAGATCAATATGGTACGTGAGACCCGTGTACACGATTATGCTAAATAAAGGCGGTAGTCTATGAAGATACTTGCCTTGGGTGACGTGGTAGGCCCTGCGGGGCTTGCCGCAGTAGTTAAGGGGCTGCGCCCCCTTAAGCGGGAGCTTGGTGCGGATTTGGTTATCGTTAATGCCGAAAACGCATATATCAGCAACGGCTTGGACGTGCGCAGTGCGGAAGCACTGCTTGAAGCGGGCGCCGACGTACTTACGGGCGGTAACCACAGCCTTCGCATACACGACTCCTTTGATATGTACGAGGAGAACGATTTTGTTCTTCGTCCCCACAATTATCCCGCCGCCGCACCGGGCAAGGGTTACACTTTGCTTCAAATGGCAAACGGTGTGCGTGTGCTTGTAATGTCCTTGGTGGGACAGGTTTTTATGGACGGTGCAGACGCACCCTTTAACTGTGCCGACGCTTTGCTTAACAGTCTTAAAGGGCAGTACGACGTTGCCGTGGCGGACTTCCACGCCGAGGCGACCAGCGAAAAGTACGCCTTCTTCCACAATTTTGACGGCAGGATAAGCGTTATGTTCGGCACCCACACCCACGTACAAACAGCGGACGAGGGTCTGCTTCCCAAGGGTAGCGGCTATATAAGCGACCTTGGTATGTGCGGCGTAACCACGGGCGTTTTGGGCGTCAAGCCCGAGACGGTTATCTCTAACTACACCTGCAAGGTGCACCACCGCTTTGAGAAGGCGGAGGGGCCCACCGCCATCTGCGGCGCTTTGTTCACCGTGGACGAGAAAAGCGGTATAGTTAAGGACGTTATGCGTGTACGCAGGGATTATCCCGCATAAAGCGGTTGTTTAGAAAGGATTTTGTTTAATATGCCTACACTTATAACACTTGGTTTGTTTGTGCTGATTTTCTATTTTATGCTTATACGCCCCGAAAACAAGCGTAAAAAGCAGGCGCAGGAGATGCGCAACTCCCTTAATGTGGGCGACACGGTTGTGACCATCGGCGGCATTACGGGCGAGGTAGAGAAGATACGTGAAAAGACCGTAACTATTTTTACCGGTGATGGCTCTATCGATATCCAAAAATGGGCTATCCGTTCCGTAGAGCCGGAAGAAACAGCTTCCCCCGAAAGCTTCACCTATACGGATGAAGAGCTTGAGGACGACGCTGAAGAAAACCTTAATAAATAGTACAAAAGGGCAAAAGTACCAAACTTTTGCCCTTGTTTTTTGGTTTCACGCTTGACAAAGGTGCACTATTGTTATAAAATATAAGATAACGTAGAATAAATTACAGTTTTTCGGAAGGAGAAAAGCTTATGAAGATTATATACAAGGACGGTACTGTTACCGAGTGCCCCGAGGAGTTAGAGCCTGAGGTTATACGACATACCGCCGCGCACATTATGGCGCAGGCAATAAAGAGACTTTGGCCCCATGCGGATTTCGGCTACGGCCCCGCAACCGAAAAGGGCTTTTACTATGACGTTGACTTGGGCAACACCAAGCTTGCTGACGAAGACCTCGTTAAAATAGAAAACGAGATGAAGAAGATAGTTAAGGAAAACCTGCCCATCAAGCCCTTTATACTTGACCGCGAGGCGGCTGTAAAGCTTATGCAGGAGCGCGGCGCAAAGTATAAGGAAGAGCATATAGGCGACCTTGACCCCGATGCGGAGATAAGCTTCTTCCAGCAGGGCGACTACATTGATATGTGTACAGGCCCTCACCTTTGCTACACCAAAGCTCTTAAGGCCTTTAAGGTTACCCAGCAAAGCGGCGCTTATTGGAAGAACGATAAGGATAACAAGATGCTTACCCGTATCAACGGTATAGCCTTCCGCACCCAGCAGGAGCTTGACGATTACGTTAAGCTTATGGAAGAGGCTGAACGCCGTGACCA
>SVRF01000007.1 GCA_015064945.1 Oscillospiraceae bacterium
CTATGCGGCAACCGTCAAGGTGTCTGCCGATGGGGCTTGCGGTCTCATATCTTTCAGGTGCGTTTGCAAGGTCGGTAAGAACAACCTCAAAGGGCTTTTCGTAAACGCGTTCCATAAACTTATAGTCAAACTCACGCTCGCCGCCGTCCTTGTAAGCGGCAACGATGCGTTCACCAAGTACGGGTGCGCCTGCAAGGATTATCTTGTAGCCGCCGTAAACCCAAAGCATGGTCTTAACAAGACGTTCAATATATCTGTAGTTTTCTTCGTCCTTACCTGTACCCTCTTTATAGATACGGGTCTTGTAAACAGAGGTATACTCGTTATTGCGAACAACGCCTATAACAACGTCCTGACCGTCAGCCTTTACAGCTTCCTCAAAATCTCTGCATACAACGGACATAGGTGCAAATTGGGGGTCTAAAACAGGGGTAACCTTAAGCTTCATAGCGTACTGTGCCTCCTATAATTGTTTTTTGTATATTAATATTTTCATCAAAGATAACGAGGTCAGCGTCCTTACCGCTTTCGATAGAGCCCTTCTTATCTGCTACGCCGATAGCGGTAGCGGGGTTAAGGGATGCGGCGTTAACAACCTCAAACAAAGGAAGGTCAGTATTTGCAAGCACGTTGCGTACAGCGTCGTTAAGCTTAAGCACGCTGCCTGCTATTGTGCCGTCCTCAAGAAGGCACTTGATGCCGTTTAAGTAGAACTTCTGACCGCCCAGCTCATACTCACCGTCAGGCATACCGCCCGCACGGGTACAGTCGGTTATAAGGCAAAGCTTGTCGCCCTTAACCTTTGCGATAAGTGAGAACAGTCCGCTGTGGATGTGGAAGGTGTCACAAATAAGCTCCACAGAAACGTCTGCGGTAAGAGCCGCACCAACAACGCCGGGTGCACGGTGGGTAAGGGGGGTCTGTGCGTTAAACAAATGGGTAACGTGACCTACACCGTTTGCGGTAGCTTCCATCGCCTGCTCGAAGGTGGCGCCTGTGTGACCCATGGAGATAAGTATGCCGGTTTTTTCCTTAAGCTCTCTGATAGCGGCATAATCGGCATCCTGTTCGGGAGCCATTGTAGCTATCTTAATAAGGTCGCCGTATTTCTTGAAGAAGTCTGCGGTGGGAGTAAGTATATGCTCCTCAGCCTGTGCGCCCTTTTTGGATGCGTTTATGTAAGGACCTTCGGCATTAACACCCAGGATGGTAGCGCCGTTCCAGCCCTTGCTTTCTTCCTTAAGTGCACCGATGGTGTCAAAAGCCTTTGTAAGCTCTGCCACGGAAACGGTCATAGTGGTGGGAAGCCAGCCGGTAACGCCGTTTTTAACGATACCTTCTGCCATTTTGCGTATACCCTCTGCCTTGCCGTCGGAAGCATCCTCGCCCAAGTAGCCGTGGATATGTATATCAATAAAACCGGGGGCAACGTAAGCGCCCTTTGCGTCTATAACCTCTGCATCGGCAGGGATAGAGTCTGCGGAAACAACGCCGCTTATTTTTTCATCATAAGCCAGCGCCTTGCCTTCTACAATACGGTCTTTAAGTATTATTTTTGCATTTTTAATAAACTTCAAAGCCAAATATCCTCCTTATAATCTCTTTACTACACATTATACTTTATGTCTGTCGAAAAATCAAGGGTTGCCGAGGATAATTTTAACTATATCTTCAGCTTTTTTTGCCGTGGTGGCAGGAAGTATCTTTTCCGGATAGCCGTATCCCCAAGGCACAAACAAAAAGTCAAAGCCAAAGCCCTGTGCGGTTTGCTTGTCCGTAAGAGAGTCGCCCACAAAAAGCACCTCTTCCTTTTCCAGCCCCATAGCCTCAAGGGCGGCGGCGGGAATATCGGGAGAGGGCTTGCGGCGACGCGTTTCGGAAACACCGCAGGCGGCAACAAATGTGTCGGGGAAAAAGGTATCTATAACGTGTTTTACAAGCACGTCGTCCTTGTTGCTGGCTACAGCCATCTTAACCCCTGCATCTTTAAGGGCGGCAAGTGCCGCTTTTATCCCTTCGTAGGGAGTGGTGGTAACAATGGGATGCTCTCTGTAATAATCCCTGAAATACTTAAGAGAGTCATTGATGACATCCGCACTTGTCCCTTGAGGATAGCAACGCTCCATAAGCTTATACGCACCGTCGCCTATGCGTGCGCGCACACCTTCTCTGTCGATGGGAGGAAAAGAAAACCTTGAAAGCGCATAGCTTACAGCGCCGGAGATATCCCCCAGCGTGTCAAGCAATGTGCCGTCAAGGTCAAAGATAACGCCTTTATAGCCCATCTATTTGTCGCCCGTAACTCTTTCAAGATAAACGGCAACATCGCCGACTGTCTTGAGAGTAAGTGCGTCTTCATCGGAGATAACTATGCCCATTTCGCTTTCAAGGGTCATAAGAATTTCCACAAGGTCAAGAGAATCTGCACCCAAATCCTCCATAATATTGCTGTTTTCGTTGATTTCGGAAGGGTCTATTCTAAGCTGCTTAGCAAGCACTTCAATTATTCTTTCCTTCATTACAAAAAACCTCCAAATAAAAAATACTAAAACGGTAGCCGAAGACCACCAACTATATAATAATATAATTTTCCTGTTTTGGCAATACCTTTTTACAAATTTAATATTTTTTGCAGGCAGGACATTATTTTTAGGTTGACTATAAACCATTATTGTGCTACAATAAGCTGAATATGGATAATTATACGGAAAAATATGGGGCGGTGTGATTTCTTATGGTTATTTTGGGCATAGATCCGGGGCTTGCTACAGTAGGCTACGGGGTCATCTCCGCCGAGGGCGGAAGCTTCAGAGCGCTTGAGTACGGCGCTGTAATAACCAAGCCACATACCCTGCTTGAAAAACGTATAAGGCAGATATACGACGATGTTTGCGCCATATTAAAACGGCACAAGCCCGATGTTTTGGCGATAGAGGAGCTGTTCTTTAACAAAAACGCCAAGACGGCTATTGACGTTGCCCAGTGCCGAGGAGTAATACTGTTGGCGGCTGAGCAATGCGGGGTGGATATTTACGAGTATACGCCACTGCAGATAAAGCAAAATCTGGTGGGCTACGGCAGGGCGGAAAAAGGGCAGATCATGTATATGACCAAACTGCTTTTG
Organism: Oscillospiraceae bacterium; assembly: GCA_015064945.1. Taxonomy (GTDB): domain Bacteria; phylum Bacillota; class Clostridia; order Oscillospirales; family CAG-382; genus SIG636. Next base: position 3,125 of record SVRF01000007.1, read on the forward strand.
CACCTGGACGAGGTGCCCAAGCCCGACGACACCGCAGACGCTTTGGCTATAGCGATATGCCACGCCAATTTCGTAAGCCACAACTACGGATGGAGATAGGATATGTTTTACTATATAAAGGGCAAGCTGGTAAAGCTTGCGACTGATTTTGCCGCTGTTGACTGCGGCGGCGTATGCTATAAGCTTTGGGTAAGCGGCAGCACCTACGGCGACCTTGCGCCGAACTTTGGAAAAGAGGTACTGCTTTATACCCACCTTAACGTCCGTGAGGATGTGATGGAGCTTTACGGTTTTTCTACGGAAGAAGAGCTGGGGCTTTTCAAGCTTCTTATAGGCGTTTCGGGCGTGGGACCCAAGGCGGCAGGCGCAATACTTACGGGACTGACGGTGGAAAGTCTTACCGCCGCCGTTAACGCAGGCGATGCAAAGGCTATAAGCCGTGCTCAGGGCGTAGGACTTAAGACGGCGCAGAAGATAATACTGGAGCTGTCGGGTAAGCTTGCCACAGTGGAAGGCAGCGATATCTCCGCACCCGTCACGGGTACGGCGGACGCAGATGCTATGGATGCGCTGACGGTGTTGGGCTTCCGCAGAGATGAAGCGGCGGCAGCACTTAAGGGACTGCCAGCATCGCTCAGTCTTGAAGAGAAGATAGGCGAGGCGCTTAAACGCCTTAACAGAATATAGAAATGCCCCTTTTAGGAAGGAGGTGCGGGTATGCCGCTTAACACAGGCAGTGAATATGAATTTGATTATGAAAGCCGAATAATGGACAGCGGTTTTTCCGCCGAGGATGCGGAAAACGAAAACTCCCTGCGCCCCAAATGCATAGAGGACTATGTGGGGCAGGAGAAGGTAAAAGAAAACTTATCGGTATTTATTGCCGCCGCAAAGGAGCGCGGCGACAACCTTGACCACGTGCTGTTGCACGGCCCGCCCGGCCTTGGCAAAACCACGCTTTCCATGATAATAGCCGAGGAGCTTGGGGTCAACCTTAAGGTTACCTCCGGCCCTGCCATAGAAAAAAGCAGAGATTTGGCGGCGCTTCTTACCACCCTTGGCAGAAACGACATTTTGTTTATTGACGAGATACACCGTCTGCCCAGACAGGTAGAAGAAGTGCTGTATTCCGCAATGGAGGACTACGCCCTTGACCTGATGATGGGCAAAGGTCCTGCGGCAAGAAGCATTCGTATACCTCTTAAGCCCTTCACCCTTATCGGTGCTACCACAAGGGCGGGTCAGCTTTCCTCCCCTCTCCGTGACAGGTTTGGGATGCTTTTCCGCTTGGAGATGTATACGCCTGAGGAGCTTGGGCAGATAGTTACACGCAGTGCGGGCATATTGGGGATTGATATATCCCGTGAGGGCGCGCTGGAGATAGCAAGCCGCTCCAGAGGTACACCCCGTATAGCCAACCGCTTGCTTAAGCGTGTCCGTGACTTTGCGCAGATTATCGGTGACGGCGTTATTGACCGTGCCATTGCGGACAGAGCTCTCGGTAGTCTTGATATTGACGAGCTGGGTCTTGACAGCACGGACAGGCGGATGCTTACCGCCATAATAAAGCATTTCGGCGGCGGTCCTGTAGGGCTTGAGACCTTGGCGGCGGTAACGGGCGAGGAAGCTGTTACTCTTGAGGATGTTTACGAGCCGTACCTGCTTCAGCTTGGCTTTATAAACCGCACGCCCAGAGGGCGCTGTGCCACGGCGGGCGCATACCGACACCTGGGGCTTGTTGCACCTAAGGGTACAGCGGAGCAGACCAAATTTTTTGATGACTGATTTGTAAGGAGATAGACTATGTTTGTAGCCGACCGATGGAAAGACTACACATTAATAGATGCAGGCGGCGGCAAGCGCCTTGAAAAATGGGGCGATTTTGTGCTTGTACGTCCCGACCCACAGGTTATATGGGGCGGCGGCGAAGGTGCGGAATGGACCAAAGCCCACGGTATATACAGCCGTTCCTCAGGCGGAGGCGGCAGCTGGGTTAAAAAAAATATGCCCGAGGAATGGGAGATAAGCTACGGTGATATAAGATTTTCCGTGTCGCCTATGGGCTTTAAGCATACGGGTGTGTTCCCAGAGCAGGCGGCAAATTGGGATTGGTTCAGCTCTCTTATTAAAAAAAGCGGCAGACCCATAAAACTGCTTAATCTGTTTGCATATACAGGCGGTGCTTCCGTTGCGGCGGCGTTGGCAGGTGCGTTCGTGTGCCATGTGGACGCATCCAAGGGTATGGTTGCCCGCGCCAAGACCAATGCGGCACTTAGCGGTGTGCGTCCCGATGGGATAAGATATATTGTTGACGACTGCTTTAAATTTGTGCACCGTGAGATACGCAGAGGCAACAAGTACGATGCGATTATACTTGACCCTCCCTCCTACGGGAGAGGGCCTAACGGCGAAAAATGGTCCCTTGAGAAGGACCTTTGCGGCTTGGTGGCAGATCTAGTGCCGCTTCTTTCCGACGAGCCGCTGTTTGTGCTTTTGAACTCCTACACGGCGGGGCTTTCGCCCTCTACCTGCGGTTATATACTCGGTGATGCGCTAACACGCAAATTCGGCGGCAGGGTGGAAAGCGACGAGCTTGGATTGCCCGTTGTTAAAAGCGGGCTGTGTTTGCCCTGCGGTGCTTCCAGCCGTTGGACGGTTTGAGGTTGATATGTCTTATATAGAAATAAAAGGGCTTTCCTTTACCTACGACGAGGAAGGCGGAAGCAAAATATTTGACGGGCTTGATTTAAGCTTTGAAAAAGGCAGCTATACGGCAGTGCTTGGCAGAAACGGCAGCGGCAAGAGCACTCTTGCAAAGCTTATATGCGGCATCCTTTTGCCCGACAGCGGCAGTATAACCGTAGGCGGCCTTTCCACAGCCGATGAGGAAGAGCTTCTTAAGCTGCGCAGAAGCTGTGGGATGATTTTTCAAAATCCCGATAACCAGCTTGTTGCAAGCGTGGTTGAGGAGGACGTTGCCTTTGCGCCCGAAAACTTAGGTATGGAAAGTGCACTGATACGAAAGACCGTGGACGAATGTCTTGAGGCGGTGGATATGACGGAATACGCAAAGCACGCAACCCACAAGCTTTCCGGCGGACAAAAACAGCGTGTCGCCATTGCAGGTGTGCTGGCGATGATGCCCGAGTGCATAATATTTGATGAAGCCACCGCCATGCTTGACCCTTTGGGCAGGCGTGACATTACGGAAAGAATGAAAAAGCTTAACAAAGAAAAGGGTATGACCGTTATAAACATCACCCATTATATGAACGAGGCGGCAGAAGCGGACCGTGTTGTGGTGCTTGATAACGGACGTGTGCTTATGGACGGCACACCCAAGGAAGTGTTTTCGGAGGGAGACAGGCTCAGAGAAGCAAATCTTGCCACCCCTCAGATTACGGAGCTGTGTGACGAGCTTATAAAGATGGGCTTTAAGCTTCCCAAGGGTATACTGCATACGATGGAAGCGGCTGACGCCATAGAAAAATTTGTAAAGGGATAAAGTTACTGATGTCTGCGATAGAGGTAAAAAATGTTTCGGTAATATACGGAAGCGGTACTCCTTTTGAAAAGAAGGCGCTTGACAATGTAAGTATAGATTTCGGCAGTGACCGTGTTGTGGGCATAATAGGACACACGGGTAGCGGCAAAAGCACCCTTGCAATGCTGCTTAACGGGCTCGGCAAACCCACCGAGGGGGAAGTACTGCTTGACGGTACGAATATTTGGGAAAACCCCAAGGAGATAAACAAGGTACGCTTTAAGGTGGGGCTTGTGTTCCAGTATCCCGAATACCAGCTTTTTGAGGACAGTGTATACAAGGACATTGCCTTTGGACCCAAAAATATGGGGATGGAGGGTGAAGCCCTTGACAAAGCGGTAAGGGAAGCGGCGGCGTTTTGCGGTGTCAGCGGTGATATACTTGGCAAGTCACCCTTTGAACTATCAGGCGGTCAGAGACGGCGTGTTGCCATAGCGGGCGTTGCGGCGATGACTCCTGAGGTGCTGGTGCTTGACGAGCCTGCGGCAGGGCTTGACCCCGCAGGCCGTGAGGAGATAATAGGCGGACTTTTGGAGCTTAGAAGGAAGCAGAAAAGCACCATGATAATAATATCCCACAGTATGGAGGATATTGCCAAGTACAGCGACTATATTGTTGTACTGGACAGAGGCAGGGTACATCTGCAAGGCACGCCTGCGGAGGTATTCAGCCATGCGGAGAAGCTATTTGAAGCATCCTTGGACCTGCCGCAGGTAACAAAGCTGTTTGTGGAGCTTACCAAGCGTGCCCTTGCGGACAACACCGACGTATACACGGTGGAAGCAGGCGCGCTTCGCTTAAAAAAATTTTTGGAAGACAAAGCAAAATAATTGGAGATATAAATGCTTAGAGATGTAACCTTGGGGCAGTTTTTCCCCGGAGAGTCCCTATTACACAAAACCGATGCACGGTTTAAGATACTTATCCTTATTGCCTATATAGTAGGTGTTATAGCCGCAAGCGGCTCTTATTCCTTTTTGCTTATAGGACTTGTAACGGTTGGGCTTGTGGCGGTATCCCGCATACCCGTAAGGATAGTGCTTAAAAATCTAAAGACAATTATATTTATTTTGATATTTACCGCTGTGCTTAACATATTCTTTTACAGCGGTGACACCGTGCTTGTAAAATGGGGCTTTATAAAAATTACAAAAGAAGGGCTTATTTACGCCGGATTTATGATGGTAAGGCTTATATGCCTGGTGTGCGGAAGCTTTGTTATCCTGACTTACACCACGTCACCTCTTGATTTGACGGACGCTATTGAAAGACTGCTTTCCCCCCTTAAAAGGATAAAGGTGCCTGTGCACGAGTTTGCTATGATGATGACCATAGCGCTTAGGTTTATACCCACCCTGATTGAGGAGACGGATAAAATCATGTCGGCGCAGAAAGCAAGAGGTGCGGATATGGAGTCCGGCGGGCTTATCAAACGTGCAAAGGCGCTTATCCCCATACTTATCCCTCTGTTCGTTTCCTCCTTCCGCCGTGCGGACGAGCTGGCGGAGGCTATGGAGTGCCGCTGTTATCACGGCGGAGAGGGTAGAACCCGTATGAAGCAGATGAAAAGCTGTTTTAGGGACTATGTGTTCTTTACGGCAATGCTTGGGATATGCGTGGCGGTATTCTTTATCAATAAGTACGGGGTGACGATGTAATGCCTGTATACGCATTGACCTTGGCGTACAAAGGCACGGCATACAGCGGCTGGCAGGTACAGAAAAACGCCACCGCCGTGCAAGAGCTGGTGCAAAACGCAGCAGAGCGTGTTTTCGGCTACCGCCCCGACGTTACGGGCTGCAGCCGTACCGATGGCGGAGTGCACGCCTTAGCCTACGTTTGCCATATAGAAAGCGAGAAGGAAATAGCGGCTGAAAAATTGCCTCTTGCCCTTAATATGTACCTGCCCGAGGATATAAGCGTTACCTCGGCACGGGTGGAAAAGGACGGTTTCCACGCCAGATACAGCGCTTTGGGCAAGGAATATCTGTACGTTATACGGAACAGCAGAATAAAAGACCCCTTTACAAGAGGACTTGTCCATCTGTACCCCTTCCCTATTAACGAAAAGGAAGCGGACGCACGGGGCAGAGCCTTTGAGGGGAAGCACGACTTCAGGGCGTTTATGTCCGCAGGCAGTAAAATAAAGGATACGGTGCGTACCCTGTACTATTTCCGTGTTGTGCGCAGGGGCGATTATGTTTGTATATACACCGCCGCAGACGGTTTTCTTTACAATATGGTTCGCATAATGGTGGGCACTCTGCTTAAAAAGACGGATATAAACGGTGCACTTGAAAGCTGTGACCGCAAGGACGCAGGACCTACCGCGCCTGCGGAGGGGCTGTATCTTAACCGTGTGTTTTACAGCAAAGAAGAGCTTGATATGCGAATAAAGGAAATGACTGCGGATAATATTGAGTTTAAAAGCGGATATTAATATGTGTTAAAAAGGAGGCGGTAAGCTTTGGGCGCATTCTCCATATTCAGCGGAAAGAAAAAGAAGGCAGATACAGACAGCGGCACCCGTTATCGCCGCCTTAGTACCGCCGCCATGCTCGGCAAATTTTCGGTGTTGCTTTTGGGGCTTTTGCTTGTACTGTGGGGATTTTCTTTCCACACGGACGAAATTAATATGGATAACTTTAAATATCTTATTAATTCTTTAAACGGCGACAACGTACAAACCACCAAGTACAGCACGTTATATTACGACAAAAACGAAGAAAACCGCTTTGCCTTTGTGAGAGGCGATTTGGCTGTGGTAAACAGCAACGGCAGTACCGTTTACAGCCTTAGCGGAGAAAGAAAGTCTGCTGACTCTATTTTGAAAATGGACGATCCCCAAGTGCTTTGGAGCGCAAAGTATATGTATATATACGATTTGGGCGGCACGGAGTTCGTTGTTAAAAACTCGACAGAAACCGTAAAAACCATCAATTATAACTACCCCATCCGTGCGGCGGCGGCAAACGACAGCGGCTTCTTTGCCGTGGCAAGCAACGAAAAGACCACAAGAAGCTCGGTATTCGTATACGACGACAAGTACAGAGAGGTATATAAGCGCAGCTTCGGCTCTCAATACACGGTGGCCGTAGATATTAACGAAGGTGCAGGCAGGCTGCTTACCGCATCGGTCTACGCTACGGACGGCAATTTTGTTACGGAGCTTGGACTTTACCCCTTGAAGGATGAAAGCACTCTTGCCTGTCTCAGCTTCGAGGGTGAATATCCGTACAGGGTCTGCTTTAACAACGATGACGGCTTTATGCTGTTTACCGACAAGGGTTGCAGGTTTTTTGATGCAGAAGGTAAGCTTATATCCTTTACGGAGTTTGGACTTACGGGCATCGATGATTTCGGCATAAACGAACACGGCTTTATACGTATGTACTCTTCAGCTACTATGAGTGCCGAGGAAACCATAGAGCTTTATGACGGCAAAAGCGGCAAGCTTTTGTATGGAGACAGCTACGAAAAAGGCGTAAGACTTGCACGCTGTCACGGAGATTATCTTTACGTGGTAAGCGATGGCTTGCTTTATGCAGTCAGGCTCAGCGACGGGGAGATAAGAAGCACTCCCGTGGGGCTTGACGTGCTTGAGCTTTTGACCGTAGAAAAGGACACACTTTTGGTGCTTACCGAAGGCGTAGGTGAGGTTTACGAGATTTCCGGGCTGTTTACAGAAGATAAGGAGGAGTCAGCAGAATGACGGCATTAATTGATATTATTATTGTTGCTATAGTGGCTTTAACCGTAATTATGGCTATGCAAAGAGGCTTTGTACGCACTATTCTGGGCACCTTGGGCTTTGCTTTGGCTTTGCTTGTTGCTTTGGTGTTTCGCTCCCCTGTTTCCACCGCTATACAGAACAGCGCCGTCGGTGACCAAATGGAAAGCGTTGTTCACAGCGCTGTTGACAGCACCGTTACAGAGGCTAATTACGAGGCTATTTTCAGTGAAGAAAAAAGCAAGGACGCTGAAGACTCTTTGAAACAAGTATTTTACCTGTTTGGTGCGGAAGAACAGTTTGAAGGCTTAAAGAGCAGCTATGCGGAATGGCGAGCTGATGGGCTTGAGCGTGTAAGAACAGGCCTAAAAAACAAGCTTACAGACCCCGGCGTAAGACTTTGCTGTAACGTTCTTGCCTTCCTTGTGCTGTTTATTGTGGCAAGGATAGTTATAAAGATTGCGGAGATAGTGCTGGATAAGGTTGTGGCGCTACCCGTGCTGCGACAGGCAAACAAAGCGCTTGGTGCAATTGCAGGCATTGTTCTGGCGGTGTTCAGGGTATTCCTTTTGTGCTTTGCCCTAAAGCTTATTCTGCCCATCGCAAGTGCCGCAGGTATGGATTGGATCGCAAGCATCAATCCAGAAAACTCCTTTTTGTACAGTATGTTTGACAGCAACAACTTTTTAGCAAAACTGCTTTAGTAGATTTATTAATTTGGAGGTATGCCCCACAGGGCGTTTGACTGATTATGACAAAAATGTGCTCCCGTTGTAAAGAGAGGGTTGCGGTAGTGTTTGTGACCCGAATAGATGGGAATAAAACAATAAATGAAGGACTTTGCCTTAAATGCGCAAAGGAGCTGGGTGTTAAGCCCGTAACAGATATTATAGAAAAAATGGGGATAAACGAGGAAGACCTTGACGCTATGATGGAAGAGGTCTCTGCGCTTATGCCCACCGACGACGAAAACAGCGACGATGAGGACAGCGGCAGAGCGCCGGCAATAAATTTCGGCGCCTTGTTCCCCCGTATGCAGGGCGAGCAAAGCTCTAAGCAGGCGCAAACCGAGGAAAAAAAGAAAGACGACAAGAAAAAATCCGAAAGAAAACACTTAAGTCAGTTTTGTCAGGACCTTACCGCCAAGGCAAGAGAAGGCAAGCTTGACAAGATCGTAGGCAGAGATAAGGAGCTTGGCAGAGTGATGCAGATACTTTGCCGCCGTCAGAAGAACAACCCCTGCCTTATAGGTGAGCCCGGCGTAGGTAAGACTGCCGTTGCGGAAGCCTTGGCAAGCGCAATTGCCGAAGGCAGAGTGCCCTATAAGCTTAAGGACAAAGAAGTGCACCTTATGGATATGACAGCCATTGTTGCAGGCACCCAGTTCAGAGGTCAGTTTGAAAACCGCATAAAAGGGCTTATTGACGAGGTCAAGAAGCTTGGCAACATTATTTTGGTATTGGACGAGGTACACTCCATGGTATCTGCCGGTGCGGCGGAGGGCGGTATGAACGCCGCAAATATTTTGAAGCCTGCTCTGTCCCGTGGGGAGATACAGATGATAGGTGCAACTACCCTTACGGAGTACAGGAAGTATATAGAGAAGGACTCTGCCTTGGAGCGCAGATTTCAGCCTGTTATGATCGACGAGCCCAGCGTGGAGGATACGGTTAAGATCCTTAAGGGTATAAAGCAGTATTACGAGGATTACCACGGCATTAAGATTACCGAAAGTCTTATACGCCGTATGGTAATGCTTTCAGAACGCTACATTACCGACCGCTACCTGCCTGACAAGGCGATAGACCTTATGGACGAAGCGGCATCCCGCCTTGCTATGGACTCACCCGTGGTTAACAAGCTTGCGGCTTTGGATAAGGAGCTGGAGGCTTTGGCGGCACGCCGTGAGGAGCTGGAAAGCGGTGAACAAAACGAGGAAAGCTACCGCTTGCTTGCGGATATCCGCACGGAAGAAGCACAAAAACAGGAAGAGTTTAAAAAGCTTTCCAAAAAGCGTGACAAGCTTTATCTTACCGATGACGATATTGCAAGAGTTATAGAGATATGGACAGGTGTTCCTGCCAGCAGTATTACCGAGAACGAGTTTGCTAAGATAGACCGTCTTGAAAAAGAACTGCAAAGCCGCATCATAGGTCAGGATGATGCCATAAACAAGGTGGCAAAGGCAATAAAGCGCAGCCGTGCGGGGATATCCTACAAGAAAAAGCCCGTATCCTTTATATTTGCGGGCAGTACGGGCGTGGGCAAGACGGAGCTTGTAAAGGTACTTGCAAGCTATCTGTTTGACAGTCCCGAAAGTCTTATACGCCTTGATATGTCGGAGTTTATGGAGAAATACTCCGTATCCCGTATAATCGGCTCTCCTCCCGGCTATGTGGGCTATGACGACGCAGGTCAGCTTACGGAGAAGATACGCCGCAAGCCCTACAGCGTGGTGCTGTTTGACGAAATAGAGAAAGCGCATCCCGACGTGATGAACATTCTGCTGCAGATACTTGACGACGGCAGGATAACCGACAGCCACGGTAAGGAGATCAATTTTGAAAGCACGGTTATAATAATGACCACCAACGCAGGCTCGGCAAATACCAGCCCCACCGCAGGCTTTAGTGCGGATGCGGCTACAAACGACCGTGACCGTACTATGAAGGCGCTGGAAAAATTCCTGCGTCCCGAGTTTATTAACCGTGTGGACGAAATTGTGGTGTTTAACCGCCTTTCCAAGGAAAACATTAAAGAGATATGCGGCATAATGCTTGGTGATCTTAAAACAGTGCTTGAGGAAAAGGACATAAGTCTTGTTTGGGACGATGCCGCCGTAGAAGCGCTTACGGAAAAGGGATATTCCGACAAGTACGGCGCAAGGAACCTGCGCAGACTTATACAGACGCAGGTTGAGGATGCGGTTGCCGCAAAGATCATAGAAAACTACAGGACGCCCGTTACTGCGGTAAGCATTACCGCCGAAAACGGAGAGCTTAGCGTTGCCTGCATTTAAGGCAAAAGCGCCGATTTATCGGGGGAAAAGGATAGTATGAAGAAAAACGAACTGGCAAGACCAACAGACACATACCGAATAGCCCCCGGTGCGCCCAAATCAGCAAGCGGATTTAATCCTGCGGAGATGGAGGCCTTTGAGGTAGCCGCCCACTTCGGTACGGATATGAGCCGCGGACTTACAAAACAGCAGGTGCGCAAGTCACGCATGGAGCACGGGCTTAACAACCGAGAGAAGGTCTATGACGAGTCCTTGGGTAACTGTGTTAAAAAGCAGTTGCTTGGGGTATGTACCCCTCTTATGATAGCAAGCCTTTTGGTCTGCGCCATATTCACAAGCGGCGCAGAGATATACACGCCCTTAGCGGCGATACTGTTGGCGGTGCTTTTGATAAACGCCTTTATAGAACAGCGTGCCGCCTACTCTCTTAACAAAAGCATAAACAATACCGCACTGAGAAGCGTAGTGCTTAGGGACGGCAAAATGCTTTCGGTAGGTACGGTCGCCCTTGTTCCCGGCGATATTATAGAGCTGGGAAGCGGCAGTATTGTACCTGCAGACGCACGCTTGGCGGAAGCAAACAGGCTTTGCGTGCTGGAAACACCCGTGACAGGCGTTAAGGTCTCCACGGAGAAGGATGCGGAGTATTTAGCGGATAACGAAGATAACGGCAGCTATAATATGGTATACGCAGGTACTATAGTGACATCGGGAAACGCCATTGCCATAGTGTGCCGTACTGGCAGTAATTGCCGTTTATTTAAGCAAGGGGCAGAGCCGGAAGAACAGCTTCCCCGGGTTTACCACAGGACAAAAAAGGCACTTGATATTTTAACTGTCAGCGTGGCGCTTTTGTGCTTTACCTTAGTTCTTGCAGGCTTCTTTATGGGCAAGCCCTTGGTGGATTTGTATCTTAACGCTTTGGCGTGCACTCTTTGCTGTATGCAAAGCAGCAGCCGTGCCCTTATGCTTACGGGCTTTGCGCTGGGTGTGCGCAGTATGTACAAAAACTCGGCGGTGCTTCGCAGGCCGGCGGCGGTGGATACTCTTTGTCTTACCGACACGGTGATGTGTGACAAAGAGGTGGCTTTCCCTTTAAGCGAGCTGGAGCCCAAGCGTGTGTTTATCAACCGCAGTTATTACGCTGTTACACCCGAAAGCCGTGAGGATATACGCAAGGTTATGACCTATGCCCTGCTGTGCTCTGATGTGCGCAGAAGCGGCAGTAAAAGCCGTCTTGGCGAAAAATTTTACGGTATGCCCGCAGACGTGTGTCTGGCACGTGCCTGCGACGGGATAGGCATAAATATTGACAACTTTAAAGAAAGCTTCTTCAGAATAGAAGCGGAGTACGACAAGGACGGTGCGGTGCGCCGTGCTTTGTACCTGCACAACGACAGCAATATGCTGATAATAAGGGGCAAGCCCGAGGAGATACTGCCCCTGTGCGCAGGCTATGACGCCCAAGGCACAAACAACAGATTTGACGATTATTCCCGCCGCCGTATGGAGGACGCCGCCCGTGAGATGGGCGAGGCTTCCCAGCACGTTATAGCCGTTGCCTCCGCCGTTTGCGACTGCGACAGCTTGCGTAACACGGTAATGGCAGAGCGCCGCTTGGTGCTTAACGGCTTTATAGGGCTTTATACTTCCTTGGAGCTGGATTCTGCCAGTGCGGTATACAAATGTGCCGCAGGCGGTATAGAAACCGTAATGCTTTCCGATGATGCCTACGTTACCGCCGTTAATATGGCACGAAATGCAGGTATAATTGAGAACGAAAAGCAGGTAATGTCCGCAGAGGAGCTTAAGTATCTTGACCGTGGCCTTTACATAGCAGATAATAACAATTACAAGCTATACCTTAACCTTGATGACCTGCAATGGCAGGATGTGCTTGCTTTGCGTAAGGACAGCGGCAAGACCGTTGCGGTTACCGCCCATAATACGGACAGGCTTGCACTTATGAAGGAGGCAGACGCAAGCTTTGTTCCTGCCGCCGACTCGCCCGAGACGGTTAAGTACGCCGCTGACGTGTTGCTTTACAAGCGTGGGCTTAAAACAGTGGAAGCGGTACTTCGCTATTCCAAAATGATTTACAAACGCATTGTCAGCTCTGTACGTCAGCTTGCTTTGTCAGGTGTTGCGGTCTTTGTGTGTATGCTTGCAGGGCTGTTTTTGCCCGTGGATATACCGCTTAGACTGCAAGATGTTATAATCGGCGGCGCTTGCGTTAACCTGATATTGGCGTTTTCCGCTGTATTTACCTCCGACCACAGACGGCTTCTTGAGGACAAGACGGATTACAGGGGCGGTTTGCGGGGCAGGCTGTTTACCCTGATATACGGCACCTTGGCAGGCGTGGGTATCTGCGTACTCAGCGCCGTGCTTAAGGAGCTCGGCGGCACGGAGGAAAGCCGCTATGCCTCTACCCTTTTGGCGTTTACCCTGTTTATGGCGATGGGGCTTCTCTTCGGTGCGGAGCAACAGCACGTTCTGCACTCCTCCGCCTTTAAAACCTGGCAGATATTTGCAGGTGCGGCGGCGGCAATTCTCCTTTGCCTTGTGTGCTTCGGTACGCCAAGCATAGCGCAAAGCCTTATGTACGCAATGCCGGGCTATATGCAGGCTCTGTGTGCCGTTATGGTGCCCCTTGGCGTGTTTGCCCTGTTCCAGCTTGTGCTGATGACCATAGAGCTTATAAAAATATATAAAACCAAAAACAGAAAGGAAAAGTACGATGAAATTCACTAAAGACTCTATTGTTGGCGACATTCTTGACCAAAAGCCCGAATGTGCCGAGCATTTTTTTGCCATAGGTATGCATTGCCTTGGTTGTCCCTGCAGCAGAAGTGAGACAATAGCGCAGGCTTGTGCCGCTCACGGTGCTGATGCTGACGCATTGCTTGCAAAGCTTAACGGCGAAGCTTAAAGAAGGAGGTAGACGGTTTTATGAAATATACAGCCGTTTGGGCGCACAGAGGCGCTTCTGCCTATGCCCCCGAAAACACCCTCTCTGCCTTTATACTGTCTGCGAAATTGGGCGCAGACGGTATAGAGCTGGACGTACATCTTACCAAGGACGGCGAGATAGTGGTTTGCCACGACGCACGTATTAACAGAACAAGTGACGGCGACGGAGTCATTGAAGAGATGACCTTGGCAGAGCTTAAGCAATACAGCTTTGGCTACTCTGCCGCATTCGGCAAGCGCTTCTATGACGAGAAGATTGCCACCCTTGCAGAGGTTTATGAGGCGATATTGCCCACAGACCTTGTTATCAATGTGGAGCTTAAGCGCACCAACCCGGGTATTGTGGATAAGGTTTTGGAGCTGGAAGCTAAGTACAACGCAAGAAGCCGTGTGCTTTACTCCTCCTTCGTTATTGAGTACCTTGAAGAACTGAAGGAAAAATCCCCCGAAAGCTTTGTTGCACCTCTTTACGGTGACGACCACGAGTACATAAGACTGGGTAAAAACCTTTCGGCTTCTGCCCTTCACCCCGCATTTGCACCGGTGCTTGCGGACCCCGAATATGTAGCAAACTGCCACGCCGCAGGTCTTAGAGTGCACCCCTACACCCCCAACAGCAAGGAAGACCTTAAGGCACTGATGGACGCAGGTGTAGACGCAGTTATCACCAATTACCCCGACAGGGCAATTGATATAAGAACAAAAATACTTAGGAGGTTTTAAGGATGTCCAAGAAAAACGGAAAAAAAGGATTTATTACGGAGTTTAAGGAATTTATAACCAAGGGCAACATACTTGATATGGCTGTCGGTGTTATCATCGGTAATTCCTTCAAGGCTATCGTTACCGCACTTACCGACAAGGTTATTATGCCTTTGGTTACTGCAGTAATAGGCGATGGCGGCGTTTCCGATATTAAAACCGTGCTTTCTCCTGCAAAAGATGCAGTTGTTGATGCGGAAGGCAATGTTATCACGGAAGCTGTTGCAGAAAACGCAATCGAATGGGGCTTGTTTATACAAAGCATAATCGATTTCCTTTTGGTTGCCATAGTTCTCTTTGTTATCATCAAGTCTGCTATGACCTTCCAGAAGAAGCGTGAAGAGCTTATGAAGAAGCTTCGCAAGGAAGAAGAGGCAGTTGAAGAAGCTCCTGCCGCTCCCGCAGAACCCACCATCGAAGAAAAGAACGCAGAGGTTCTTAAGGAAATCCGCGACCTTTTGGCACAGAACATCAAGAAATAAAAACTTTTACATAGTTTAAGCAAGGAGGCTTAAAAGTCCAAATGTCTTATAAAAGAGTTTTAACCGTGCAGGATATATCCTGTGTGGGGCAATGCTCCCTTACGGTAGCGCTGCCCATTATTTCCGCCTGCGGTGTCGAAACCGCCGTGTTACCCTCTGCCGTATTGTCTACCCATACGGCGGGCTTTACAGGCTTTACCTTCCGTGACCTTACGGAGGATATCCCTCCCATTATGGCGCACTGGCAAAAGGAAGGCATAAGTTTTGACGGTATTTATACGGGCTATTTGGGCAGTACAGAGCAAATCGACCACGTAGCGGCGTTGTTTGAAAACTGTGCCAAAGAGGGTGCGGCAATAATTGTTGACCCTGCTATGGCTGATAACGGCAAGCTTTACCCCGCCTTTGACGGCAAGTACGTTAAAGCTATGAAGAAACTGTGCGGCAAGGCAGACTATATTTTGCCTAATATAACCGAAGCCTGCTTCCTTACGGAGACCGAATACAAAACCACTTACGACAAGGCGTACATAGACGGCTTGCTCACGAAGCTCTCTGCCCTCGGCGCAAAGAACGTAGTGCTTACCGGTGTTTCCTACGAGGAAGGCAAGACCGGCGTTGTTGTGTTTGAAAACGGCGTATACAGCTATTACAAGCACGATTTCTTGCCGAATAGCTGTCACGGTACGGGCGATATTTACGCAAGTGCGTTTACCGGTGCATTACTTAGAGGTAAGACCCCTTACCAAAGCGCACAGATAGCCGCCGACTACACGGTAGAGTGCATTAAAGCCACCGCAAAGCTTGATAACCATTGGTACGGTGCCGCCTTTGAGGTAGTACTGGGCAAGCTTATCGAAATGCTTAAATAAAACGCAATAAATCACGGTAGGAAGGGAAAAAGCTCCCTTCCTACCGTTTTGTTGTAGAGTCCCCAAGAAGCCTGACGACTTCTTGGGGGTGATTTTTGCTATGTTTCGGAGGAAAATAGAACTGTTACCCTACACAAAGTAAGTGCCGCAGTTCAGCGTTAAAGCTTATGTCTCATTGCACAAAAAGACGAACGCAATTTTGTGTATTTGTACAAAAATGCCTGTTAGCTAAATTGTTAACCGTTGACTCTGCCCCTTTGTATGATATAATAAATTATTAGGTTTAAAAGACTGAAAGGAGCGCTATTATGAAGAACACAAAGAAGATATTATCCCTGTTGATGGCAATGCTTATTTTTTGCCAAGGGGCAGTGCTTGTTTCTGCCGTAGAAAGCTCCGAGAGCAGTGCAGAAGCGGTCGAATGGACTTATGATAACAGTATGCTTGTAAAAATCAACACCGAGGAAGCAAAAATCTTCACCCCCGAAGACTTTCCCGATATGAACTGCATACAGGTTTTGACAACGGAAAAAATACGCACCGGAACAGGCTACAGCTATGAGCTTATGCTTATCTTCGACACCACAGACGGCTTCGATTGGCAAACCACCGCCGAGGCACTTTTAGAAGACGGCAGAGCTATTGAGGTGACACGTAATATATACGCTAAAGATTACAATATGAAGCATTGCACCTTCACACTGACTGCCGAAGAGCTACATGTGCCTGTTGGGGGCAAAGCTTGGTTAGAAATTAAAGAGGAAGATTACATAGGTTATTCATATAATACGTGGAACGAAAAAGCAATTATATTTACCGTTGATCCCGCTATTATAGACGAAGATGCTTTTACGCCCGAAAGCTTTACAGATTTTGGAATATACCGATTCTTCGCTGAAAACGATGAGTTGGATTTAGACGGCTTGATAATTCTTAACCCTTCGGAATATAGCGGTATAAAAAGCGATTATCATCGCTATTACGGGGCGATTGAGTATAGCTATCTCGGATATGAAGATTGTCTTAAAGCAGCAGATGCTTTGTCAAAAATTGAAGGAATTACATCGGTTAGCGTGTACACCCTTCCGTCCCCTCTGGGTACGATAACTTCTGAACATTGGCGCGCAGATTCGGAAAACATATCGCTTTCATTATCGGGAGGCGTGGTGCCGGATTATCCGGGAGGCCCCTACAATCAAACCGCAGAAATAACAGGCGTAAATGTCGGTGATGCAGTTGTAACCGTTTCAAAAAGGCTTGCTGCAAGCTGTAAAGTTACCGTGTATTTGGCAGATGCAAACAACGACGGCGAATGCAACTCTTTGGATGCGGCTTTGGTGTTGAAATACGATGCCGATTTGACAGAAGAAACCGAAGAACTGCTTTTGTGCGATATGAACAGCGACGGCGTGGTTAACAGCCTTGATGCCGCGTTTATTCTAAGATACGATGCAGGGCTGGAGTAAATAGCTTTTAAGATTTTTGAAAGGAGCGATATTATGAAGAACACAAAGAAGATATTATCCCTGTTGTTGGCAATGCTTATTTTTTGCCAAGGGGCAGTGCTTGTTTCTGCCGTGGAAAGTTCCGATAGCAGTGCAGAAGCGGTCGAATGGACTTATGATAACAGTATGCTTGTAGAAATCAAAACCGAGGAGGCAAAAATCTTCACCTCCGAAGACTTCCCCGATATGAACTGTATAGAGGTGCTGACAACGGAAAAGCAACGCACCGAAACAGGCTACAGCTACGAGCTTATGCTTATCTTCGACACCACAGACGGCTTCGATTGGCAAACCACCGCCGATATTATAAGCGAAAACAGCGGTGTTGAAACTGTAAAACGCAACGAATTTGTAGAGGTTTTTTCCTTAAAAGAGTCAAAACTTACACTAACCGAGAGCGAGATTTACCTTGCTATAGGCGAAAGCGTTGATGTTGAAATAGAGGAGAGATTTTCTCGTATAGGCAGGCTTCCGATTATGCAAACGACCTTTACGGTTGACCCAAGCTTAATAGATGAAAGAACTTTTACAAAAGAGACTTTTGCAGAATATGGAATAAGATTTTGGCCTTTTGTTCTACGGTCTTTGCCTCTTGGCGCCTATCGATACGAAGCTAATTTTGAAGATGAAGAAATAGAAGGCACATGCAGCCCTATCCATGAATATGCATTACTAATAACGCGAGAAGAAAATTCTAACGATTTTCGTAACTTTAAAAAATATATAAATCAGATTAACGCCATTGCCACTACGGAATGGGTAAAAGAAGTTAATGTGCTTTATTCATATCTCCCTTCCGGTTCAGGAGATAGAGAGGATTGGTATATCGATGACGAAGCGGTAGTGTCACTTTCGGTACGGGGTGGAATTACATACGAATATACGGATAATTACTATTATCAAACAGCTACTATAACAGGAAAAACGATTGGCACTGCAATATTAAGTTGCCAATACAGGGTTGCGGGCGGTACAAATTTAGTGGCAGAATGTACGGCGCATGTGTATGACCCGAAAGACGTAAATTTTGACGGCACGGCTAACAGCCTTGATGCGGCACAGGTGCTTAAATACGATGCGGAACTTATCGATGAATCGGTATTGCATAATTACTACGGCAACACCGCAGGAGATGTTAACTTTGACGGAGAAATTAACAGCCTTGATGCCGCGTTTATTCTAAGATACGATGCAGGGCTGGAGTAAATAGCTTTTAAGATTTTTGAAAGGAGCGATATTATGAAGAACACAAAGAAGATATTATCCCTGTTGATGGCAATGCTTATTTTTTGCCAAGGACTTGTACTTGTTTCTGCCGTGGAAAGCTCCGAGAGCAGTGCAGAAGCGGTCGAATGGACTTATGATAACAGTATGCTTGTAGAAATCAAAACCGAGGAGGCAAAAATCTTTACCCCCGAAGACTTCCCCGATATGAACTGTATAGAGGTGCTGACAACTGAAAAGCAACGCACCAAAACAGGCTACAGCTACGAGCTTATGCTTATCTTCGACACCTCCGATGGCTTTAACTGGGAAGCCACAGCCGGCGCCCTTCGGGCAAGCGGTTCCGTTCGTTCTACTTTCCGCAATATCTATGCAACGGATTACGCAACAGCAGACACAGGCATTTGGTTGAACATTGAAGAAGAGGAAATCTATCTTGCAGTTAACGAAAGTGTTGATATTTATGTAGAATCCATAGTTTATCCAAGAGCTATATGGGAAGACTATCTGGGCGTTATTTTTGAAGTAGATCCTCTTGTTGTGGATCCGAGTGTTTTGGAATCAAACGGCTTGTCCGAATACGGATTTGAATACGTTTGTAAATTAGCAGATACAGATTACTACGAAAATGATTATTATGTAAATGTTATTTGCCCCGAATCAGACCATTCTAATGTGTATTTTGCATATAGTTATTCACGGAAGAACTGTGTTGATATGTCCATCTTAATGACTGATATCCCCGGTATTATTCTGCATTATTTTTATACAGAACAAATTCATTCCGGAGCCCCCGAAACAGAATTGTGGGAAAACAGCAACGAAGATGCGGCAACGGTGAACTTGTCCGGTGGTGAACCGAATTGGAGCCTCGATTTTCTTGTTAATCAAACCGCAACAATAACAGGCAAAAGTGTTGGAGAAACGAGCATAACCGTAACACGAAAATACAGAACTACAATTTCGACAATTCGCAGAATAACCGTGTATGACCCTAAAGACGTAAATTTCGACGGTGTGGCTAACAGCCTTGATGCGGCACAGGTGCTTAAATACGATGCGGAACTTATCGATGAATCGGTATTACATAATTACTACGGCAAAACCGCAGGTGACGTTAACTTTGACGGAGTAATAAACAGCCTTGATGCCGCGTTTATTCTAAGATACGATGCAGGGCTGGTATCCTGAAGATAAAGAGTAACCGTCACCCCATAAGCGTAAATTTTCGGTAGGGGTCGGCGCCCTCGACGACCGAGAGGTAACACATATACAAGGCGTAACGTTTTTGCTTAGTGCGCAACAAACTTCTCTCCACGTCCACAATCTTACACAAAAAAACAAACGGCAGGATTTGCGTTTTTTGCATCTCCTGCCGTTGTGTTTTATAGTTTTGTTTTGGGTCGTCAAGGGCGCCGACCCCTACCGCCGTTTGTGCGTTTTTGCTCCTGTAGATTTGTTTTATCTTAACGTTTTGTTGCGGACGGTCGAGGGCGGTGAGTCCCTACAACATAATTGTTGCGTGTAATGTGAAGACGTTACGTTTTACATAAACTCGATGAAATTTTAAAGCATATCTGCAATATCGTAGATAAGTCTTTCCGTCTTTTCCCAGCCAAGGCAGGGGTCGGTTATAGACTTACCTAAAATTTCGTCCTCGCTTATCTTTTGGCAACCGTCATAGATATAGCTTTCTATCATCAGACCCTTCACAAGCTTTCTTATATCCGCACTGCAGTTGCAGCTGTGAAGCACGTCCTTGGCGATACGGGGCTGTTCCAGATACCTCTTGCCGGAGTTTGCGTGGTTGGTGTCCACGATAACGGCAGGATTGCTTTGACCGCCTGCGGCGTACAGGTCGTGCAATGTAACAAGGTCTTCGTAATGGTAGTTGGGATGAGAAACACCCCTCTTATCCACATAGCCCCTGAGTATTGCGTGAGCGAAGGGGTTGCCGTCACTTTTAACCTCCCAGCCACGGTACAGGAAGGTGTGGGAGCCTTGTGCGGCAGTAATGGAGTTCATCATAACGGAAAGGTCACCGCCTGTGGGGTTCTTCATACCTACGGGGATATCCATACCGCTGGCGGTAAGACGGTGCTGTTGGTTCTCCACGCTTCTTGCGCCTACTGCCACGTATGCAAGCAGGTCGGAAAGGTAGCGGTGGTTTTCGGGGTACAGCATCTCGTCCGCACAGGCAAAACCCGTCTCTCGCATTGCTCTTATGTGCAGGTCACGGATAGCGATAATACCCTTAAGCATATCGGGGTCGGAGTTAGGGTCAGGCTGATGGAGCATACCCTTATAGCCTGCGCCCGTGGTGCGGGGCTTATTGGTATAAATACGGGGCACGATAAGGATTTTGTCCTTAACCTTTTCCTGTACCTCACGCAGGTTGTGGATGTATTTTATAACCGTGTCCTCGTGGTCTGCAGAGCAAGGCCCTATAATAAGGGCAAATTTATCGGACTCGCCCGTGAATATCTTTTTAAGTTCGGTTATCTGTTCGTCTCTTGTTTTTTCCAGCTCGGGGGTTACGGGATACTGCTCCTTTATCTCCATGGGGATAGGCAGTTTACGGTTGAAATTCATACTCATATTAGTGTCCTCCTTTTCTTCGGGTATTATATGGGATTTTGGTTTGTCGAATTTTGTACGGCGCTCGGTGGAAAGACGCATCATTGCACGCATATCCTCGGTATTACCCTCGGCTATCATAGTGCGCAGGCGTTTGAACTCTTCCATAAAGCAGTCCATTTCCTTAAGCAAGGGTGTTTTGTTAGCCAAAAACAGCTCTGACCACATACGGTCGTTTATCTTTGCTATACGGGTAAGGTCACGGAAGGAGTCGCCCGAATAACGCTCCATCCCCTCGCTTTGGTTGCAGGTCATCAAAGTTACCGCTATACAATGGGTAAGCTGAGACAGGAAAGCTATCATAGAGTCGTGCTTTTCGGGGGGCAACACGGAGATACGTCCGAAGCCCAGCACACGCCCAAGGTCGGCACACAGCTCAATTGCTTCCTCGCTGTTCTTCTCCGTAGGAGTAACGATGTAGTTTGCTCCAAGGAATACACGGGGGTCGCTGTACTCTATACCGCTGCTTTCTCTGCCTGCCATAGGATGGGCGGAGATATACTCCACGCCCTCCGGCATAAGCGCCTGCATCTTCTCCACAACGCCGACCTTTACGCCCGTAACATCTGTTACCAAAGCACCTTTGCGGATATGCTTGCCGTGTTCTGCCACCCAATCTATTGCCGCTTGCGGGTACAAAGCTATTACTATAAGCTCTGCCTCAGAGATAAGCGCAGAGTCCGGAAATGCCGCGCCTTTGCTTACAATTCCGTGGGCAAGCGCATAATCCAAAGTCTTTTGACTGCGGGTTATACCTGCCACGCTATAGCCCTTATCGGTAAGCGCTTTTGCATAGCCGCCGCCCATTACACCAAGACCCACGATTAATATTTTAGTATCCTTTTCAAGACTCACTCTCTATCACCTCTATACCTAATCCTCTAAGGGTTTCGAAAAACTCGGGATAACTTTTATTTACCGCCTCTGCGCCCGTTATGATGCCGCCCACCTTGGTAAGCAATACCGCAAGGGACATTACTATACGGTGATCGTTATGACCGCAAAGAGGCTCTGTGGGAGCGTGAAAGTCCGCAGGGTATATTACAACGCTGTCCTCGTGTATGGTGGAGGAGACGCCGAACTTTTTAAGCTCCTCTGTCATTGCAAAGGAACGGTCGCTTTCCTTAAGCCTCAGTCTTCTTGTGCCGCTGAACACGCCGCCGTTACACGCCGCCGCCAAAGCGAACAGTACGGGACCTAAGTCGGGGCAGTCACCTATATGAAGGGCAGGTGCGCCTATCTTCAACAGCTCAAACATCTTTTTATATTCTCTGTCGCCCTGCAGACTTTCGTCGGAAAGCCCTTCTACCGTAACGTCACCGCCCAAAACATTAAGAGCGTCCAAAAATGCACTGTTGGAAAAGTCGCCCTCTACACTGCACTCGCAGGGTACAGCCCTTTGTCCGCCCGGGATATACAGAGTGTGGTCGTCCTTCCAGCTCGCCTGAAGCCCGAAGCTGTTAAGGGCAGAAAGAGTAAGGTCCAAATAAGGACGGCTTTCGATGGGAGGCGTTATATTGATATAGCTGTTACCTTCCGCAAAGGGGAGGGCGAAAAGCATACCGCTGATGAACTGACTGCTTATATTGCCCGATACCGTGTATCTGCCTGCGGGAAGCTTACCCTTTACGGTGATGCTTTCATCCTTTTGCTCGTATTTAAGGTCCTTAAAATCGCAAAGCTCCTTGTAAACAATCATAGGGCGTTTAAGCAGAGAAGCCGCCCCCGTAAGCACCGCCTCCCTACCCGAAAGCAACGCCAAAGGCAGAAAAAACCTTAAGGTGCTGCCGCTTTCCCTGCATCTTAGCACGGATTTAGGGTACGCCTTTGTCATATCAACGCCGCATACACGTACCGTTCTGCCGTCACCTACACGCTCTACCAACGCACCGAAGTTTCTTAGGCAGTCTATTGTTGCCGAAACGTCCTCGCTGTAGGAAACGCCGTGGATCAGGCTTTCCCCTTCACACATACCTGCACATATCAAAAGGCGGTGCGCCATACTTTTGGAGGGCGGTGCGGTTGCCGCACCTTTTGCCTTAGCAGGCTTTATTGTTACTGTCATTTCCTTACTCCTTAACTTGGTTTTCCAGCAGCTTTATGGCTTCTATATAGCCGTCAAAGCCCTTGCCTGCCACAGTTGCAATACAGGCGGCACGGATATAGCTTTGCTGTCTGAAAGCTTCCCTTGCGGACACATCGGAGATATGAACCTCCACCGTGGGAAGGTTTACGCTTTTTACCGCGTCAAGCAATGCAATGCTTGTGTGAGTATAGGCGGCAGGGTTTATCACTATACCGTCCGCCTCTGCAAAAAACGCCTTGTGGATAAGCTCTACCAATTCACCCTCGTGGTTACTTTGGTATATCTCTATCTCTATGTCCTTCTCCGCCCCATAGCTGCGTATCTTACTGCAAAGCTCCTCATAAGTGCCGCTTCCGTAAACGTCGGGCTCTCTTATACCCAAAAGGTTAAGGTTTGGACCGTTAAGCACGTATATCTTCATTCTGCGTAAAACTCCTTTATAATGCGCTCTGCCGCCTCGATGGCAGAGCCGTTGTTTTCTATAATTACATCAGCCGCTTGAGTATAAATACCGTAGCGCTCCTTATACCTTGCTTCTATGGCTTGGGCATCCCTTGCAAGTGGCCTGCCCTCGGTGGGGATAAGCTTTTCCAAGGGGCGGTCAAGAAAATAAAGCCTGCCGTTTTGTCTGAGTGCACGCAGGTTATCCTCCCTAAGCACCACACCGCCGCCCGTGGCAATTACCACGCCGCCGCTAAGGCTGACCTCCGCCACCGTTGCCGCTTCTTTCTCTCTGAAAGCACTTTCGCCTTTTTCAGCAAATATTTGAGGAATACTTACGCCCTCGTTAGCTTCTATCACTCTGTCCGTATCAACGCAGGCTCTGCCGAAACGTGCAGCCAAAATATCGCCCACGGTGCTTTTGCCGCTGGAGGGCATACCGATAAGCACTATATTTTCTTTTTTGCGGCGCATCATTTGGTACACGGTGTTTACCGTTTGCGGAGCGTATAAGGTGCCTAAAAAATACTCAGAAGCTCTTACCGCCTGGGCTACCAGCATAAACAGTCCGCCCTCGGCAGGTATTCCCTTTGCCCTTGCCGCCTGCACAAGTCGGGAGCGCAAGGGGTTATATACCGCATCCGCCACCGCAGTAAGCACAGGAAATGCGTTTATATCTATGGGGCAAGCATCCACCTTGGGGTACATACCCACAGGAGTGGTGTTTATTATTATTGCGGCATCCCCGTGCAAAGCTTCAGCTTCTTCGTAACTTACAGTGTCCTCCGAAGGAGTGCGGCTTACACGGTAAACCTCTGTGCCGCCCATAGCCTTTACTACCGCAAGGGCTGTTTTGGAAGTGCCGCCCGTGCCCAGTATAAGGGTCTTTTTTCCACGGGGTTCAGCGCCTACACGCTTAAGCAGACAATGCATACCGTAAAAATCAGTATTGTAGCCATACAGCTTGCCGTTTTTGTTAACCACCGTGTTAACTGCGCCTATAGCCTTTGCGCCGGCGTCCAGATGATCCAAATATGGGATTACCGCCTGCTTATAGGGGATGGTAACGTTTATGCCCTTAAAGTCGGCAGTTTTTATAAACTTCTCTAAATCTCCCTTGGGTATCTCCTTCAGCTCGTAGCCGTAGTCGCCAAGTAGAGCGTGTATCTCTGCAGAGAAGGAGTGACCGAGCTTTTCGCCTATAAGTCCGTAGTTCATTTCCTTTCCTCCTTATCGGGCACAAGCCAAGACCTTCCGTATTGCTGTGCCAGCAGATCGGCAAGCACCAAGGCGCTTACACCTTCCGTAACGGGAACGGCTCTGTGGATTATGGCAGGGTCGTGTCTGCCCTGTATTTGCAAAGGCTCTTCCTTCCCGGTTCGCAGGTTAAGAGTTTCCTGGTGTTTGTATATGGACGGAGTAGGCTTTATTGCCACACGGTACACAAGGGGCATTCCGTTGGTGATGCCGCCGTTTATACCGCCGTTGTTGTTGGTTTTGGTCATTACTCTGCCCTGCTTAGCAGTGAACGCATCGTTTGCTTCACTGCCTTTAAGCTCTCCAAAGCCAAAGCCTGCGCCAAACTCTATACCCTTAACGGCGGGAATGCCAAACATTGCACGGGCAAGGGCATTTTCTACGCCGTCAAACCAAGGCTCACCAACACCTGCAGGCATACCCGATACCGCAAGCTCTATTATACCGCCTACGCTGTCACCTTCTGCCGCCGCTTCTGCCATATAAGCTTTCATCTTTTCGCCTGCGGATTTATCTATAACGGGGAAACCTTCCTTAGCCAAGGCAAACTCCTCTGCCGTGGGGCTGAAGCTTTTGTCCTTAATCTGTCCCACCGAGCTTATATGCGCGCCTATCTCTATACCTTTCGCCTTAAGTGCCGACTGTACTATAGCCCCCATAGCCGTAAGCGCCGCCGTAAGTCTGCCCGAAAAATGACCGCCGCCGCGGTAATCGCTGTAGCCGCCGTATTTTACAAAAGCCGTATAATCTGCGTGGCTCGGTCTGGGGTGATATGTAAGCCCCTCGTAATCCTTACTGTTGGTGTTGCTGTTGGGAATAAGCAAACAAAGGGGCGCACCGGTGGTGTATCCGTTAAACACGCCGCTTACTATGCGGTATTCGTCAGCCTCTACACGGGCGGTGGAGATTGCGCCGCAGGGTCTGCGTCTGCCAAGCTGTTTTTTAATAAGCTCCTCATCAACCGGAATGCCTGCAGGCAGTCCGTCGGCAAGCATACCTATCTCTGCCCCGTGGCTTTCGCCAAACAGAGTAAAGCTTATACAAGTACCTATTCGGTTGCTCATGCCTTTCCTCCTACCCTTTCCCTTACAAGCTGTTTCCACTCATCAAGAGACATCTTTTCCATTATATATTCGCCGACGGTGTCTACCCTTACGGTATTAACGCCGTCGGTAACACATTTTTTATCGTGGTCCGCAAAGGCAAGTGCCGCTTCAAGCTCCACCGGTAACACCGTGGGCAAGCCAAGAGCTTTAAGTATATCTGTTACCTCTGCCCTTATGCCGTCGCCGCACATAGGTATCATCCCCAGGGCAACGCACTCCCCGTGGTACAGTCCGTCCTCGCCCTGCAAGGCTTCTATGCCGTGACCGAAGGTGTGACCGAAATTGAGTATGCGTCGAAGACCTGCTTCCTTTTCGTCCTGCTCTACTACCGAAATCTTTATACGCAGGGCACGCTCTATAACCTCGGCAAGCTTTTCTTTAGCTTTACCCTCTTTGAATATACCGTAAAGCTCCCTATCGGAGGTGAGCGCCATTTTAAGCGCCTCTGCCAAACCTGCGGAAATATGGCGAGGGGGCAAAGTTTTAAGCACCAAGGGATCAATAAGCACCTTTTTGGGTTGATGGAATGCACCTATAATGTTTTTTGTGCCGCAAAAATCAATGGCGGTCTTGCCACCCACCGATGAGTCTACCTGTGCAAGCAAAGTGGTGGGGATATTGTAAAAGTCAACGCCGCGCATATAGCACGCCGCCGCAAAGCCTGCCAAATCGCCAACCACGCCGCCGCCAACGGCAACAACGCAGTCGCTGCGGGTAAAGCCCTCATTATGCATAACCGTCCACAAAAGTTCCAAGTTCTTAAGGCTTTTGCTTGACTCCCCTTGCGGTAGAGTTATCAGCGTTGGAAGCGCACAGCTTTTTACCAGCGTTTTTGCGTATTCCTCGGGCACGCCCTCATCTGTAACCACAAGGCAACGGCGCTTAAGGTTAAGAAGCTCGCCTCCCCTTGTAAGTACGCCTTCTTCTATTACTATATCGTATGCCTCTAAAGGCAAGTTAACGGTAAGTATCATACTACTCTCCTTTTTCATAGGTGCCAACGTGCTTAAGGCAGTCACAGAAGCGGCCAAGCATCCTAAGCATATCTTCACCTGCGGGGGTGCGCACATCGCCCTCTACCTCTGCATAAAAATAATATTGCCACATCTTCCCCTTTGTGGGACGGGAACGAAGCACACCCATATTAAAGCCGTGCAAGCCCACTATATCCAAGGCCTTCGCCAATGCACCTGCCTGATGCTTTACGGTAAACAGCAATATGGAGCAAAGCTTGCCGCTGTTAGCGTGCGCCCTGTTTTCCGCACGGGTCATAACCGCAAAACGGGTGGTATTACCTCGGTCGGTGTTTATGTTTCGCTCCAACACCTTAAGCCCAAACAGCTCCGCCGCTTCAGCGCTGGCAATGGCGGCAAGGCTTTTATCCCCCTGTTCCGCCACATATTTTGCGGCAAGGGCGGTATTCACAAACTCCCTTACAGTGTAGCCCTTAGCTCGAATATAATCAGCGCATTGTCCCAACGCTTGGGGATGGCTTACAACTTCCTTAATATCCTCGGCGCTTGCGTTGGGACACACAAGCAGGTCCTGATCAACGGCAAGCTCCATAATACGGTTCACGTACAGGCTGCCGCTGAACATAAGGTCAGTAACCTGCCCTACCTCCCCGTTAAAGCTGTTTTCCACGGGAAGCACAACAGCATCACACTCCCCTGCCTCCACAGCGTGATATGCGGCGGCAAAATCTCCGTAAGGAACTGCCTTAGCCGTAGGAAACAGCTTTTTTACAGCAATATGGGCAAAGGCACCAAGCGTACCGCTGAAGGCTACACGCATCCCCTCCAAAAGCCGTGTCTGATAGGCTTTCGACGTGCGCATAAGATCCTGTAAAAAGCTTGTATAATATTCCTTTAAAGTATCGTCCTGCACCTTTTCAGAATTTTTAGCTATAACCTGTGCCTCACGTACAGGGTCGTAAATGGGCAAGCCAAACTCTTTTTTATGCATTGCGATATCTTTTGCCGCTTCCATACGCCTGCAAAACAGCGCCGCCATCTCTTTATCTATACTGTCGATCTCTCGTCTTGCTTCTTCAAGCTTGCTCATATTTAACTACCTCCGTGGTAAAGCAGGTTTGGTTAACGGTGTTAACCTTGATGAAAGTATAGTACTTTAGCACGCTGATGTCAATAGTTTTTATAAAATTTTTATATTTTTTTAAATAGCTGTAAGTTTTACTTGTAAAATAAGGAAAAAGGTATTATAATGATTATGTATATTTGTAAAGGGGAGGGTGTTCCGTGAAGTATAACAAGGCGGATGAAGGCATAAGAGAGCGTTTGCTTGTTGCCGGAATTAAAGAGCTGGAAAACCACGGTTTTAACGACTTTTCCCTGCGGCGTGTGGCAAACCTTTGCAACGTATCCTGTGCTGCACCCTACAAGCACTTTAAAAATAAGGAAGAGCTATTGCTTGCCCTTATGGATTATATCACCTCCCGCTGGTACATATTAAGGGATCAAATTATAGAAATCTATAAAGATGACGAGCCCACAAAACGGCTTACGGCGGTATGTGTTGCCTATTTGCGTTTTTTGATGGCAACGCCCTCCTACATAACAATATTAACCATGCATCCGGCCGAAACGGAACTTGGCGATGGGTTGCGAGGGCGCATTTCTGAGCCTGTCGCACGAATAATTGAAGATATTATACCCGGCGAAGAAAAATATGCGGAGCTTATAGCTATTACCGCATACTCTGTAAAAGCATATATTTACGGCACTGTGTGTATGATACGCAACAAGGAAATTGAGGATATTGACGGTACCGTTAATTTGTTTTCCACGGTTTTAAACAGGATAATAAGTGTTGCACAGATTAAAATGGATATTATACGACGTGAAAGCGAGAAATGACAGATGAAATACAGCTTTAGAACCAAGGGCGTTTGCGCCGCAGAGATATCTTTTGATATGGAGAAGGACGGCACGGTGCGGAACATAGCGTTCCGCGGCGGCTGTAACGGCAACCTTAAAGCGATAGGCAGAATACTTGAAGGCTGGAACTACAAGGATATTATAGAGCGCACCGAGGGCAACACATGCGGCTTTAAGCCTACCTCCTGCGCCGACCAGCTTGCAGGGGCACTTAAGGCGGCCGCAACCAAGGAAGGACTTGAGGTATGAGATTTAATATAAACATAGCTTTAAACGGCAAAGCAGCACAGGCTGCCGCAAAAACCGTTGATATAGTTACCAAATACGCCCAATTTGTTAAAGAGCAAAAGGCTGCCTTTGACGATTATATTGACAACGTAAAGAAGCACGACCCTGCCGCCACAAGCACAGCGGAGATCGTTCTTTTATACTCGGGCGTACACGCTATTGCCGCACACAGGCTTGCTAATGTTCTTTACAAAAGAAAGCACCTGTTTGCCGCAAGGGCAATAAGCCAAATTGCAAAAACCGTGACGGGGATAGAAATTCACCCGGGGGCCACCATCGGCAAGTGCCTGTTCATTGACCACGGGATGGGAGTTGTCATAGGCGAGACCACTGAGATCGGCGACTACTGCACCATCTACCAAGGCGTTACCTTGGGCGGTACGGGCAAGGATACAGGCAAGCGCCACCCCACCCTGGGCGACAGGGTTATGGTAGGCGCAGGCGCAAAGGTGCTTGGTCCCTTTAAGGTCGGCGACGACGCAAAGATAGCCGCAGGCGCAGTGGTGCTGTGCGAGGTGCCCGAGTGCACGACGGCGGTGGGCATTCCCGCTAAGCCCGTAAACCGCGACAAGGACAATAGGAGCGAGCTGGACCACATCCATATTCCCGACCCTGTAAGTCAGATGATAAAGAGCTTGGAGGGCAGACTTGCAGAGCTTGAAAAAACGATAATAAAAGAGGAGGACGATAAATGAAGTACATAGTTATGGACATTGGCGGCACTTTTATAAAGCACGCCGTTATGGACGAAAACTTTAACGAAGAATTAATGGGTGAAACCCCTACGGAGTTTGAGCCGGAGAAGTTTCTTGCACAATTGGTATCCGTTATTAAAAGCTACGGTGAAGGCTACGGCGGCGTTGCCATTTCTATGGCGGGCTTTATCAACCCCGAAACAGGCGAAAACACTGACTACGGATGCAGCGAGCGTTTTACCCGCTACAACCTTAAGGAAGAGCTGGCAAAGCAGACGGGCTACCGCATTTCTATAGAAAACGACTCTAACTGCGCCGCTTTGGCAGAAAGCGTTATCGGCGCAGGCAAGGGCAGAAGCACTATATGCGCAATGACCGTCGGCACAGGTATCGGCGGCGCTATTATAACCGACGGCAAGCTGTTCCGCGGCAAAAGCTTTAAGGCAGGCGAGTACGGCTTTGCCATAGTAGGCTTTGAAAAGGACGAGGAGGGTAACACCGTGCCCCGTTATGCAAAGGCAACCTCTATACTTTCAAAGCGTTGCAGTGAGGCGCTTGGCAGAACCGTTAACGGCAAACAGGTTATGGAACTGCTTGACACAAACAGCACCGTTAAAGAGATATATGACGCTTGGATAAGCGACATCGCATTTTGCATAGGCAACGTATGCGTAGCCCTTGACCCCGAAGTGTTCTTGGTTGGCGGCGGCATAAGCGGTTCTGCACGTTTTATGGCAGACCTTAAGGCACGCACCTACGGTCTTTTTGAAAAACTTGATGAGTACACCGAAATTCTGCCCTGCTCTTTAGGCAACAATGCAGGAAAAGCAGGCGCGCTTATAATATTCTTTGAAAAATACGGTAAATAATAATTTAGGAGGATAAATAGATATGGGCGTAAAAATTGTAACAATAGGCGGCGGTTCTTCTTATACTCCCGAACTTGTTGAGGGCTTTATAAAGAGATATGACCGTTTACCCGTAGACGAGCTTTGGCTTGTTGATATTGATGAAGGCAAGGAAAAGCTGGAGATAGTTTCTGCCCTTGCAAGAAGACAGATAGAAAAGGCAGGCCTTCCCATTAAGCTTTACACCACCCTCGACCGCAGAGAAGCGCTTCCCGGTGCAGACTTCGTTACCACACAGATGCGTGTAGGTCTGCTTGACGCAAGAATAAAGGACGAGCGCATCCCCTTAAGCCACGGCATTTTAGGTCAGGAGACCAACGGTGCAGGCGGTTTGTTCAAGGGTCTGCGCACCATCCCCGTAATACTTGATATTTGTAAGGACATTAAAGAGCTTTGCCCCGACGCATGGCTTATAAACTTTACCAACCCCGCCGGTATGGTTACCGAAGCTATCAACCGCTACGGCGTACATAAGAAAGCAATAGGTCTTTGCAACGTGCCCATCAATATGCACAGCGGCATAGCAAAGATAGTTGACAGACCTGCTGAAGAAGTTGAGGTTTTGTTCGGCGGTCTTAACCACATGGTATTTGCCACCAGCGTTTCCGTTGACGGCGAAGACAAGACTGCAGATGTCCTTGATAAGTGGGGCACTATGAGTATGAACAACATCACAGGCATCAGCTGGAACAAGGGCTTTGTAGATGCACTTGGTGTTATCCCCTGCCCCTACCACAGATATTTCTATATGGCAAAGGAATATCTTGAAGAGGCCATCGAAAAGTTCGAACACAACGGCACCCGTGCCGAGATGGTTAAGCAGGTTGAGACCGACCTGTTTGAGATTTACAAGAACCCCGATCTTAACGAAAAACCCGAGCTGCTTTCCAAGCGTGGCGGCGCACTTTACAGCGATGCGGCTTGTAACCTTATCTGCTCCATCTACACCGACAAGGGCGATATTCAGGTAGTTAACACCCTTAACAAGGGCAAGGCTATAGAAAACTTTGACGAGGACGAGGTTGTTGAGGTTAGCTGTCGCATAACCAAGGACGGTCCCATCCCCGTTAAGATAGGTAAGCTTCCCAAGGCTACCAACGGTCTTATTCAGGAGATCAAGTCCTTCGAGATAGCTTCCGTTGAAGCGGCTGTAAGCGGCGACTATAACAAGGCACTGCTCGCAATGATGATCAACCCCTTGGTTGCCAGCCAAAAGTACGCTATCCCCGTACTTGACGAGCTTCTTATGGCGCACAGAAAGTATCTGCCCCAGTTTGCCGATTGGTTTGCAAAGAAGGACGCAGAAAAGCAGGAGAACACCGATGAGTGAGATCAGAGATATAAACCTGTGGGAACAGGGTGAGATGAAAATTGGCTGGGTTAAGAGCAATATGCCCCTGCTTCGCGCTATCGAAGCGGAGTTTGAGGAAGACAAGCCCTTCAGGGGCCTCAAGGTTGCCCTTTCCATCCATCTGGAGGCAAAGACTGCCTACCTTTGCCGTGTGCTTGCCGCAGGCGGTGCAGAGATGTACATCACGGGCAGTAATCCCCTTTCCACACAGGACGACGTTGCCGCCGCTTTGGTCAAGGGCGGGCTTAACGTGTTCGCTTGGCACGCCGCTACCGAAGAGGAGTACAAGCGTCACATAAGCAAGGTTATAGAGGTTGGCCCCAACATCATCATTGATGACGGTGGCGACCTTGTAAGCCTTATCCACAACGAATATCCCGAACTTGCCGCAGACGTACTTGGCGGCTGTGAGGAGACCACTACCGGCATTATCCGCCTTAAGTCTATGGAGCGTGACGGTGCGCTTAAGTTCCCCATGGTGCTGGTTAACAACGCAAACTGCAAGTATCTGTTTGATAACCGCTACGGCACGGGTCAGTCCGTTTGGGACGGCATAAACCGCACCACCAACCTTATAGTTGCCGGCAAGAACGTAGTTGTTGCAGGCTACGGCTGGTGCGGCAAGGGCGTTGCTAAACGCGCCGCAGGGCTTGGTGCTTCCGTTATCGTTACCGAGATAGACCCCATCAAGGCTATCGAGGCGGTTATGGACGGCTTCAAGGTTATGAAGATGGAAGATGCCGCTAAGGTGGGCGACTTCTTTGTTACCGTTACGGGCTGTAGCGGCGTTATTTCCGAAAAGGACTTCCTTAATATGAAGGACGGCGCAATTCTCTGTAACGCAGGTCACTTTAACGTAGAGGTTGATATGGCGTGTCTTGAGAAAATGGCGGTTTCCGTTAAGGAACGCAGGAACAACATCAACGGCTACACCCTTGAAAACGGCAACACACTTAACGTTATTGCCGAGGGTAGGCTTGTTAACCTGGCGGCAGGTGACGGCCACCCTGCAGAGATTATGGATATGAGCTTTGCCATCCAAGCGCTTAGCGCACGCTATATTGCGGAAAACGGCAAGAGCCTTAAGGCAGGCACGGTAGACGTACCTGTGGAAACCGACCGCCGTGTTGCAGGTATGAAGCTTGCCGCTTGGGGCGTGGAAATAGATACCCTCACCCCCGAACAGGAAAAGTACCTCAATAGCTGGAACTTGGAGTAAGCATCCCAAAGCAATAAACACATAACGCAAAAAGGCTTTTCGGCGTCATACCGAAAAGCCTTTTGTATATCTGCAAATCGCTTTTGCAAAGTACTCACAGAGATGTATTACATAAAAAGGAACGGTATGCCGCCCGCTCTGCAACATATCGTTCCTTTTATTTGCCAACCGAAAGCATCGGCTGTTTTTTACCTTAAAACTCTGAAATAAGCTTAGCGTCGTACTTAAGTATCTGTGCCGCATCAAGGCTGTTAACTACGCCGTCGCCGTTAACGTCCGCCGCTGTAAGCCCGTCAGCCTCAAGAGTGATAAGCTTAGCGTCGTGCTTAAGAAGTTGCGCCGCATCAAGGCTGTTTATAACCCCGTCACCGTTAACGTCGCCGTAAAGAATATCCCCTTCATCGTCAGAGGGTTCATCCTCAGTGATTTCATCTTCAGAGATCTCTTCATTGGTAGTTTTTTCAGAAGATACTTCTTCTGTTATTTCGCCCTCAGAAGAGCCGTCTTCTTCGTCCTCAAAACCGAACATAATGTTAGCAGATGTTAAATCTTCGTTATACGCACCTATGGACATAGCATCCCATTCAGCTTGACTGCCTTCATATTTAACGGTTAGAATATTGCAATCATAAAATGCAGAGTCACCAATATAAGCAACGCTGTCAGGAATAATTACACTTGTGTGGTTAATACGGCTAAAAAAAGCTCTGGAAGCAATTGTAAGCGTGCCGCTTTTAATGGTATATTCACCGCTCACTTCATTAGAAGCTCTTATTAAATGATTGCCTATATACAACACGCCGTCTTCCCAATTATCTTCATTGTTGTAATATGCTGTATCGTAAAAAGCTTCACTACCAATACAAGTAATACTATCGGGAAGGGATATATACTCAAGGGAAGAACACCAAGAAAACGCACTTTCACCAATATAAGTAACGCTGTTAGGAAGAGTTATGCTTTTAAGGGAAGAGTGCCAAGCAAATGCATCTCCGCCAATAGCTGTTACACCGTCAGGAATAATTACACTTGTTAGGTTATAAACGTTATTAAAAGCTCTGTTAGCAATTGCAAGTGTGCCGCTTTTAATGATATATTCACCGCTTATATCAGAAGAAGCTTTTATTAAATGATTGCCAATGTACAATTCGCCGTTTTCCCAATTATCTTCATTGTTGTAATATGCCGTATCATCAAAAGCTTCATCACCAATATAAGTAACGCTGTCGGGAAGCACTATGCTTTCAAGGGAAGTGCAATCATAGAACGCCCGGTTACCAATATAAGTAACGCTGTCGGGAAGGGTTATGCTTGTAAGAGCAGTACAACAATAGAACACCCGAGCCCCAATATTGGTTACGCTTTCGGAGATGCTTACGCTTGAAAGAGAGGCGCAATTACAGAACGCATTTTCACCAATGGAAGAAATGCTGTCGGGAAGGGTTATGTTCTCAAGTGAAGAGCATCCTCGAAACGCCTCGTCTCCAATAATAGTAACGCTGTCGGGTATGCTTACGCTTGAAAGAGAGGCGCATTTATAGAACGCACTTTCACCAATAGAGGTAACGCTGTAGGGGATGGTTATACTTGTAAGAGCAAAGCAACCATAAAACGCATAGTTCCCAATAGTTGTTACGCCATTTGCAATATTTACGGTTTCGATCTCTCCATGATATCCATACCAAGGTGAGCATAAATCACCATAATATGAATAATTTGCCATATCGCCCGTACCCGCAATATTAAGGACACCTGTATCTGTATCAAAAGTCCACGTTAAATTGTCGCCACAAGTGCCGCTATAAATGGTTTTAGGATTTATGTCTTCCACACCACCGGTAACAGCTTGAGGGCTTACATTATCAGTGTCATCTACAACAGCCTGAGGGCTTGTATCGCTGTTGTTTGATATTACTTTAAGCGCCTTAGGGAGAGGTTCATAGTCAAGCTCTGCCGCAGCATAAGTAAATCCACCACTCAGGCAAAGACAAAATACAAGAACAAGTGCTGTTAGTCTTTTCATGTTTATCCCTCGCTTTCATTATATTTTTATAATAACATACACCAACGATGTGTTTTGCCTTTGCAAAACAGATCAATCGATTTCTATCCACATAGCCGGGCGAATATAACAAGCATTGCTTACTATAGTGCCGCCGGGATTGATATCGCCGTCCGTCTCTACATAAACCGCCATTCTGCGTGTACCGCCGGAAGTGCGCAACCACCAGAATGACCTTGTGCCCAAAGCTTCCGCATACGGAGTGGGGGAACAGGCTCTGGAATTACGATCAGGGAAATATTGTAAAAGCTCTGTCTTGTTCAAGCAGAACAGTTTATCCTGCGTGTCATTACCCGATGTGACGGTAAAAACAAACTCGTTTACATCTGCTATTGCCGTTACCGTAGGTATTTTTGCTTTTTCTGCCGAATTAAATGCGATGTTATAGAAATCGTTGTTCATCCACTGACGCAATGCACTGTGCTCCCAAGTTGTTTCGCTATAAGAAGAATGGAAGGGCTGTACATCAAGTAGGTATTTACTTGTAACAAGCATTCTGCCATCTTTTTTGTCAAGAACTAACCACTCTATGGCTTCCTTACCGTTAGCTGTATTATTATCCTGCTCATAGCTGCCAAAAGTGATATATTCGCCTATTTCTGCACCGCCCGAATAACCTTCGTCTCCGCTACTATCTTCCGGAACTATCTCTATTTCTATTTCACCTGTAGAAATCCACATAGCGGGACGGATTGCATACCGTGAAGAGCTTTGGGAACCACCGTAATTGTCTACATCACCATCTGCATCAACACATGCAGCTTTTGCCCCATAGCCGCCAACAGTACGCAACCACCAGTAGCAGTACCCTTGATAATCACCGTTAGAATTAACATATGCGCCCTTGTATATTGCATATGCAGTAGGCAAGCACGCCCTCGCCGCATCGGAATTAAAATATTTATTTGCTTCTGCGGAACTCAGCAAAAACACTTTGTCTTCTGACGAATGACCTTGGTTGCTGTTATATTCAGGATTAGAGTCAGGGTTTGTTGTTACCGTGATAAGTCGATGTTGCTCTATTTCTGAAAAAGCAGTTTCTATAAACCCGTCATTAAGCCAATATTCGATGCCGCTGTAACACCAATATGTGCCTTCAAGACTGGAATGAAACGACCTGGCATCCAAACCGTACTTACTTATCACAAGCATTCTGCCATCTTTTTTATCAAGAACAAGCCATTCTATATCTTCTTTACCGTTAGCTGTATTATTATCCTGCTCGTAACTGCCAAAGGTGACATATTCGCCTATTTCTGCCTCTATGGACGGCAATACCTCCACGTTTTCATTTTCGCTGTTGTTGGAGGGTTGGCTTGTTTCATCACTGCCTGCAAAACGGTCGCCCGCCGGGAAGCTGTCGATAAGCTGTGCGTCGTACTTAAGTATCTGCGCCGCATCAAGACTGTCAACCTTGCCGTCGGCATTGACATCCGCAGCCGCAAGCCCGTCACCTTCAAAGACGATAAGCTGTGCATCATACTTAAGGACCTGCGCAGCATCAAGGCTGTTGATATCCCCATCTCCGTTTACGTCACCGTAAAGAACATCTACCGTTTCAACAAAGCTGTCGTCTTTCCTTTGTTCTTCAGAAGGCTCTTCAACAGGTTCACCTGAAGATTCCCACACCTCATATGATAAATCTTCAAAAGATTCGTCCTCAGAAGAGACATCCGCAACGCCCTCTTCAGAAGATTCGTCTTCCACACCATAATTAAATATTATATTTGCGTTTTCCAAAGGAGCGTTACCGGTAGGAGATATCGTAACATCTGCCCATTCATCCGCACCCCCTGTATAATACACAGTTCCAAGAGAATCGCACTCATAGAATGCATCTCTTGAAATAAAAGTGACTCTTTTAGGTATAACAATACTTCTAAGAACACCACAATAAGAAAATATACCGGGATTGATTTCAGCAAGATTATCAGGAAGAACGATCGTCGAAAGAGATGTATTAAAAGTGAAAGCACACTCACCAATAACCGATACGCTTTTAGGAAGTGTTATGCTTGAAAGTCCTCTGCAATTGGAAAACGCATAGTCTCCAATATGTGTAACACCGTCGGGAACATCAACACTTCTAAGATTAGAACACAGTTTAAACGCTGAATCTCCAATGTGAGTGAGGCTTTCGGGAAGAGAAACTTCATAAAGATTTGTACAATTAAAGAACGCACCACTAGCAATAGAAGTTACACCTTCAGCTATATTTATTTTTTTAATATTATTGCTATAGTTATCCCAACCCTGAGTCCCCTCTGACATTTCGCCCGTTCCGGAAATTTCTAAAGTGCCAATCTCTGTAATAAGTGACCATGTTAAGTTTTCGCCGCAATCACCAGAGTAAAAGCCTTTTACGGTTGGCGAAACACTGACTACAGTAGCGATAACTGTAAACGAACACAGCCCTAAGCACAGGGCTATGGCAAGAAAAAGTGCTGTTAGTTTTTTCATAAACGCTCATCCTTTCTTGTCAGTAATATCGTTTGTGATATCACCTACGATATCAAATTGTAACATACAACGGTGTGATTTGTCAAGGTATAATTATCATAAAGTTATGTTAAATTACTACAGCAATACAAAAAAGGTGAGTGAAATGAAAAACGAAACGTTGAAGATTAAGCGCCGTGGCGAGGATGGACACAGAACCATCACGGTACGAATTAAAGAAAGCACCCTTGCAAGACTGGACAGCATTGCGGCAGAAAGCAACTATTCCCGCAATGAGCTGATAAACATAATATTGGAGCACGGGGTTGACAATATAGAGATAGAATAAAACAAAGACACAAAAGCACCGCAGACCCTTTTCGATCTGCGGTGCTTTTGTTTTTATCTCTTAATTTATGCAGTGAAGGAACGGAAGATTGCAAGATAGTCTGCGGTGGTTATTCTTTCATCGCTGTTAAAGTCCGCTGCCTTGCGGTAATGACGCATGGGAAGATAGCTGTTATCGCCGCTGAGGTAGCCCTTGAGCTTAAGCAGGTCGGAGGTGGAGGTTATACCGTCACCGTCCGTATCACCCTTAACAATTGCGTTGTACGCCACGCCGCCTACGTTTATAACACAGCCTGTGCCAACGTAATCGGTGCTTTCAAGAGCTGTGCCCTCACTGTTACTGAGGGAAATACGTACGCCTTCTGCATCATAATAGGTGCTTATAAGCCCTGCAGTGGTGTAAAGGGAGATACCGGACACCAAAGAAGCCGCAGAGTCCAAAACCCAGCCCGTGCTTATATTGATATGCGCGATTGCGTTCATAAGCGCATAGTCGGAAACAACTTTATTGCCGTAGGAGCAGAGCGTAAAGCCACTGCCCATACCGTCAAAGGTGCCGTCCTCCACAGACTTAACGCCGTTGCCCACGATAACCTTGTTTACCCTGCTGCCCGCAAAAGCGGAAGCCGCAATACTTGTAGCCTCAGCAGGTACGGTAACCGTACCCTCGGTAACAGTACAAAGGGTATAAACACCGTCTGCAACTATGCCGCCGTAATTATCCGCAACAACAACGTCACAGTATACGGAAAGACCGTCGGCGCTGAGGGTCAGCCTTGCATTACCTGCGGAAGCCGCACCCACCTTGTTGCCGTTTACGGGAGCAACGGTAGGGTTACTGCTGGTAAGAGTATATTCCGCATCAGCAGGAGTAAGCTCCCAAGAAAGCTCATAAACCGTGCCGGTCTCCATATAAAGCTTTGCAGGGTTAAGGCTTATACTGCCTGTATCGCCGCTTTCATTACCACCTGACTGCGGGGGATCCTGTGTGCCGAAGTCGTAATTGTACTGCTCCAGATCGTAGCTTTCAATAAGATTGATAAGGCAGTCGGTATACTCGGTCTCACTGCAATAACCGTCCAAAACTATAAGGGTGGCACAGGACTTGTAGTCGTAGTTACCCCTAAGGTTTTCATAGCAGGACATACGGTTAAACAAGCCGCTGTGGTCGTTAACGCTTTCCTGCCAACTGTCGTACGCACGCCAGAAGGAAAGAGAATACGCCTTAACGTAGGCGTCGCCCTTGGTAGCAACAAGATGTGACCAGCTGTTGTAAAGCACACACTCGTTCCTGTCAAAAACCTTGCCGCCCCATGTACTGTAAGCACGGATACCAAACAGGTTGTTTGCCTGAGTTGCCAAGGTACTGCGACCCCAACCGCTTTCCCAAATAGCCTGCGCCAAGGTGAAGGACGCCAAAATATGGTTATCCCTCATATCATTGGTACACATAGGACCTACGGTTGCCAAAA
Source organism: Oscillospiraceae bacterium (assembly GCA_015064945.1). Lineage (GTDB taxonomy): Bacteria > Bacillota > Clostridia > Oscillospirales > CAG-382 > SIG636. The sequence continues at coordinate 42,442 of SVRF01000007.1, forward strand.
AGTCGTCCACGTAAGAAGCCTCTGCCTTTGTGGAAGGCACCACCGTTATAACGGAGGCAATAAGCATTGCTACCACAAGAAGCATCGCTGTCTTTCTTGGTTTCATAAAAACAAATTCATCCTTTCAGTTGGTTTGGGGTCTCTGTCCCTGTCGGGGAATGAAGCTTAAGCGCAAAGGCTTCCCTATCGGCAGAGAGTGTTGCAACCCCTTCTTCGCTGTCATATATAATTGTTACGCCTAAAAAATAATTTCTAATCAATTCCAAAGGAATATAATAGTCATCTGTAAAAATAATAGGTGCGGTAAGCCTTACGGGGTGACCGTTTATGTATACACCCGTGGAGTCCTTCGTAAAAGAAATGCTCTCATCCACATTATGAAAGTGCATAGAAACTCTTGTCTTGTCTCCTGCCAAGGTGAAATCGTAAAGAGCGGCAAGCCCCGTTGCTGAAACGTAAGGCACGTTGTTTATAATAAACTCCTCATCCTTAGCCTCATAAAGAGTTTTACCCTTTGCATCCACAATGTTAAGCTCTGCCAGCTCACTTTCCGTACTCCAAAAATAAACGGAAGCGGTAAAGCCAAAGATTACAAGGCAGCAAAGCAGGTAAACTATACCGCCGAAGATAAGCCTTGCGATAAAGGTTGCACGCCTCTCACGCCGACGCTCCTCAGCTTTAAGCCTACGCTCCTCAATTTCCTCGGGAGTAAGCCTTCTAACCCTTTTTGGGGCGCCTGAATGGGCAATATTATGTGTATTTTGGGGAGCGTAACCCCTATTTGTATTATTTTCCGAGCCCATCGCATAACACCTCAACGTGATTATACCATAAAAGCCCTTTTATTGGAATAGTTCTGTTAACTTTTTTACAAAAAAATAATAAAATGGAAATATAATCCTCTGTTTTAGGGCAAAATCTTTGTGAAAACGGCTGTTTTGACGGTGTTTGGAGGGAAAATATGAACGAAAAATTTACAAATTTAGCACATTGGGCAGTAAATACGGCGTTTATGGAAGCGGCAACGCTTGGCGATTGCTACGTGGGAACAGAGCATTTACTGCTGGGACTTGCCCAAAGCGACAGTCCCTGCGGAAAACTGCTGTACGGCGTAGGGCTAAGCCCTGAATATATAAGAAGGCAACTGCTGGCACAGCCTAGGCAAAAGTCCCAAAGCAGCGACAGTGCGGATATGACTCCGAAGCTGAAGAAACTGCTTTTAAAGGCGGCAAAATCCGCAGATAACGGCAAGGCGAGCTGTGCAGACCTGCTTTCAGCTATACTTGAGGAGGAGTGTGCCGCAAAGCGGATTGCCGATGCAATAGTTGCCGCCCCAAGGCTGTACGAAAAAGCCAAAAAGCTTGCAAAGGAGGAAGAAAGCGTGCACAAAAATCAACGAAAACCCACTCCACTGCTGGACAAAAACGGTTGCAACCTGACCGAGAAAGCGGAAAAGGGCTTGATAGACCCTGTTATAGGCAGAGAAAAGGAGGAGGACAGGGTCATACAAATTCTGCTAAGGCGCACCAAGAACAACCCCTGCCTTATAGGCGAGCCGGGAGTGGGGAAAACCGCCGTGGCGGAGTCTCTTGCCCTTAGGATAGCCGAGGGGCGTGTGCCGCCGCCTCTTATAGGGAAACGCATTATGGTACTGGACATACCCTCATTGGTGGCAGGCACCAAATACAGGGGTGAGTTTGAGGATAAGCTTAGAAATATAATAGAAGAGACCCGACAGGCGGAGGATGTTATTCTGTTTGCCGATGAGATACACACAATTGTAGGGGCAGGCGCGGCGGAGGGAGCTATTGACGCCGCAAACATCCTTAAGCCCTATCTTGCCAGAGGTGAAATACGGCTTATAGGGGCGACCACCCTTAAGGAGTACAAAAAGTATATAGAGAAGGACGGTGCCCTTGAAAGGCGTTTTCAATGCGTATTGTTGGAAGAGCCTGACAGAGAAGCCTGCCTGCGTATACTTAAAGGACTGCGCCGCCGTTACGAGGTGCACCACGGGGTGATTATAAATGACGAGGCGTTGGAAGCGGCTATAGACCTGTCAGTAAGGTATATAGGAGAGCGAGCGCTGCCCGACAAAGCGATAGATCTTATGGACGAGGGTGCGGCACGCCGCCGAATGCTATGGGCTGAAAGGAAAGGGATACCCACGGTGGACAAAACGGATATAGAAGCGGCGTTGGAGGCAGGCGTGGGGCTGACAGCAAGAGGGCTTAAGCTTGACGGAGAAAGGCTTGAGCTTCTGAAGGAGCGCATACACGGGCAGGCCGAAGCTATAGACAAGGTTGTTTCCGCGCTTGGCGGCTACGGAGAGGAGCTTTTGTCATCTCCATTGATTTTGCTGTTCGTGGGCGGCAAGGGAGTAGGAAAGCGAAGCTTAGCAAGGGAATGTGCAAAGCTTATGTTCGGTTGCGAAGATGCTTTCTTTGCTTTTGACGCCGAGGAGTTCAGGGGCGGTTACGGAGCAAACCGACTTATCGGCACCTCGGGCGGCGAAGGCGGCTTGCTTACGGAGAAGGTGCGAAGAAAGCCCCGCTGCCTTTTGTTTTTTGACAACGTAAACAAAGCCGATGCAGAGCTTTTATCACTGATACGCCGAATATCCGAAGAGGGCGCGCTGGACGACGGCAACGGGCTGCGCATAAGCTTTAAGGGCTGTTTTGTGGTACTTTCCGCCTGCAAAGAAGCTGAGGCGGCGGCAGGCTTTGCCAAGGCAGAAAAGGCGGCAGACCCCTTACTGCGCGAGCTTGCCGCAATAGCCGACGACACCGTACATTTTGCTCCGTCGGGCGAAAAAGAGCTTGCGGAAGTGGCGGCAGCTTGCTTTAAGGACTTAAAGCAAGCGCTTAGCGTAAAGGGCCTGCACATAGAAAGCGACCCTGCCCTATTGCCATCGGTGGCAGCCCATTGGCACGCCAAGGGTCTAAGCCACGGCGGTCTGTGCCGTATTCTTAAGCGAAACACCGCAAGGCTTATTGCGGAAGAAGGAATGGGCTTGGGCGACGCAGTGCTTTGTTGGGAAGGTGACAAAGAAAAAATAAAAATTACCGCAAAAAACTGTTGACAAACGGAAACTATTGGTTTATAATGGCTGTAAAGCGTTTTGCTTTACAGCTGTTTTTTAGGGAGGCGTTTACTGTATGGAAAGCAAAAGGATACTAATATCTTCCCTGCTTGACATATACGGCTCTCTGCTGAAGGACGGCCAGCGTGATGTTTTGGACTTGTACTATAACGATGACCTTTCTTTGTCCGAGATAGGCGAGGATACGGGGATTACCCGTCAAGGTGTCCGTGACGCCTTGAAGAAGGGCGAGGTAAAGCTTTTGGAGTTTGAGGAAAAGCTTGGGTTTTACCGAAAGTCACAAAAACTGCGCGAGGGCTTGGAGGCTGTTACGGAAAAAGCAAAATGCACCGGTGACGGCGAGCTTTGCGCCCTTGCCGCCGAACTGACGGCATTGCTTTAACGGAGGACACAAAATGTTTGAAGGTCTTGTTGATAAAATATCGGGCGCCTTTAAAAAGCTGAGGAACAGCGGCAAGCTTACGGAAGCCGACGTTAAGGCGGGAATGCGTGAGATAAAGCTGGCACTTTTGGAGGCGGACGTTAACTTTAAGGTAGTAAAGGACTTTATTGCCAAGGTTAGCGAGCGTGCTGTGGGCAGTGACGTGCTTGAAAGTCTTGTGCCCGCACAGCAGATAGTAAAAATCGTACACGAAGAGCTTATTACCCTTATGGGCACATCCAACTCTAAGCTTGTGATGGCGCCCAAGCCCCCAACGGTCGTGCTTATGTGCGGCTTACAGGGCAGCGGTAAAACCACCCACACGGGCAAGCTTGCGCTTATGTATAAAAAGCAGGGCAAAAGCCCCCTTTTGGTTGCCTGCGACATATACCGCCCTGCCGCTATAAAGCAGTTGCAGGTCGTTGGTGAAAAGGCAGGGGTCAAGGTCTTTGAAAAGGGCACACAGGACCCTGTTAAAACCGTTAAGGAAGCTCTTAAATACGCCAAGGAATACGGCCACGATTTGATTATTGTGGATACTGCGGGCCGTTTGCATATAGACGAAGTGCTTATGGAAGAGTTGCGCAGGGTTAAGGAAGCGGCAGAGCCCACCGAGACCTTGCTGGTGGTTGACGCCATGACAGGTCAGGATGCGGTTAACGTAGCACAAAGCTTTAACGACCTGCTTGACATATCCGGCGTTATCCTTACCAAGATGGACGGCGATACCAGAGGCGGTGCGGCACTTTCCGTACGTCACATAACGGGCAAGCCCATTAAATTCATAGGCACGGGCGAAAAGCTTGATAATTTGGAGCCTTTCCATCCCGACCGTATGGCGTCCCGTATATTGGGCATGGGCGACGTGCTTTCCCTTATCGAAAAGGCGCAAAACGCCTATGATGACAAGCAAGCTGAGGAGCTGGAAAGGAAGTTCAGAGAGTCCAGCTTTACCTTGGAAGATTATTTGGAGCAGTTCGGTCAGCTTAGAAACATGGGTTCCCTTGAACAGCTTATGGGGATGATCCCCGGCGTTAACGCCTCCAAGCTGAAAGACGCTAAGATAGACGAAAAGGCTATGGATCATTTGGAAGCTATAATACTTTCGATGACCAAGTACGAAAGGGTACATCCCGAGGTTTTGAACTCTTCACGCAAGAAGCGTATTGCCGCAGGCAGCGGCAGGTCCGTGGAAGAAGTTAACAGACTGCTTAAGCAGTTCGAGCAGACCAAGGACATTATGAAGAAGTTCACCAAAAAAGGCAAAAAGGGCAGGATGAGACTGCCTTTTGGCATAAAATAATTTTATTATATTTTTTCGGAGGAAAAAGAAAATGGCAGTTAAGATCAGACTTAAGAGAATGGGCGCAAAGAAGGCACCTTTTTACAGAGTAGTTGTTGCTGACTCCCGCTTCCCCAGAGACGGCAGATTTATCGAAGAGATCGGTTACTACAACCCTATGAAGGAGCCCTCTGAAATCGTTATCGACAACGAAAAGGCTAAGAAGTGGATCGCTAACGGCGCACAGCCTACCGACACTGTTAAGACTTTGCTTAAAAAGAACGGCGCTATATAATCAGAGGTGCCTACTATTATGAAGCAAGTTTTATTGGATATTGCCAAGGCTATTGTTGATAACCCCGACGAAGTCAGCGTATCTGAAAAGGTAAGCGGCGATACCTGCGTTCTTGAACTTACTGTTGCCAAGGACGATATGGGCAAGGTTATAGGCAGACAAGGCAAAATAGCCAAGTGCATACGTGTTGTTATGCGTGCTGCAGCGTCAAAGCAGAACAAGCGTGTTATTGTGGACATAGTGCAGTAGTTTTATGAAAAAGTTTTTGGAAGCAGGGGTACTTGGTGCCCCTCGCGGGGTCAAGGGCGAGCTGCGCTTTGACTGTTGGTGCGACAGCCCCGACTTTTTGCGCAGCGTAAACCGTTTTTATTTTGATGCCGAGGGTACAAAATCCTTGGCTGTTAAGCGTTACCATCCCTCAATTCCCTCTATTGTTTTTGAAGGCAGAGAGGACAGGCAAAGCGCCGCCTTGCTTACAGGGCGCAAGCTTTGGTTCGACAGGGATGACGTAAGCCTGCCGGAGGGCGTTTATTTTAACGACGACCTTATAGGACTTAGGGTATATGACGCGGAAAACGGTGAGGATATCGGTGTGCTTTCGGCAATAGAGGAAGGCAGCCGCAACTTTTTGTACCGCATAAAAGGCGACAAGGAGTATCTTGTGCCTGCGGTAGACGCTTTTGTAAAATCCGTTGACCCCGAAAAAGGAATAGCTGTAAGTCTTATAGAGGGGCTGGAGGTATAATGAGTATGCATTTTGAAGTGCTTACCCTATTCCCCGATATGTTGCGCCCCGTATTTGACGCCAGTATCATAGGCCGTGCCGTACAGGCAGGGCTTATAAGTGTTTCCTGCACCGACATACGAAGCTATACCAAGGATAAGCACCGCCGTGTGGACGATACGCCCTACGGCGGCGGCTACGGTATGGTTATGCAGTGCCAGCCCGTCATTGACTGCATTAGGGACGTTAAGTCCCGTCTTGAGGGCAGCGTGCGTGTTGTGTATATGTCGCCGCAGGGCAGACTTTTTAACAACGAGGTGGCAAAGGAATATGCCGCTTATGATAATCTTATACTCCTTTGCGGTCATTACGAAGGGATAGACGAGCGTATAATTGAACTTGAGGTAGACGAGGAGCTTTCTGTAGGCAACTACGTGCTTACAGGGGGAGAGCTTCCTGCTGCCATAGTTGTTGACGCAGTGTCCCGCCGCCTTGAGGGAGTGTTGCCTGCCGCTGAGTGCTCTGAGGAAGAGAGCTTGGAGGGCGGGCTTTTGGAGTATCCCCAGTACACACGTCCCCGCGAGTTTGAGGGATTGTGTGTTCCTGAAGTGTTGCTTAACGGCAACCACGCCGAAATAGAAAAGTGGCGCAAAGCGCAGTCCTACGAGCGCACCTTAAAAAAGCGCCCGGAGCTGTTAAACAAGGACCAAAACGGTGAAAAACAGTAAAGCGAACAACAAAATCGGATATGTGAAAAGGCTTAAAAACGGAAGCCTTATATTGTCGTGCCTTGGCGGTTTATCCTCCAAGCTTATTTGTTTTTTAAAGCTTAGCATTTTATCATTCCTGTTCAGCGGCGGTGATAAATCGGACAGGCTTGTGGAAAAAAGTGCCGTAAGCAAAAAATTGAAGCAAGCCGATATCAAAAAAAATGTAATAAACAAAGCAAAGACCACCTGCGCCCGTGCTATTGAGAGCAGTCCCGTGACAAAGGCGTACAAGAAACTTATAACGGGGGCTCTTTATACACCCGCAAGCTCTTACGGTGCTTTTTTTGTAACCTTTGGCGTTTACGTAGGTCTTGTATACTGTGTAAAGCTTTACGCATTCAGAGATACCGATATCAAAACACAAAGCCTTATTAACGCTTGCATAATAATCCTTTCCGCCTTACACTTGCTGTTTTCTCGCAAGTCCGTTATAAAATATTTAGAAAGCAGTGCTTTTGTACGTGCCGCTTTAGGCGGTTGTATACATTTTGGCGTATACGGTGACAAAAAAGGCGCTTCTGCCTTGGGCACAGCTATAATTTTGGGCTCAGTATTCGGCGTGCTTACCTTTTTCTTTAACGAGCTGAGGGTGCTTTTATTTATTTTTGTAATTATTTTGGCTTTGGTGGTGCTGTCCGCACCGGAGCTGGGGCTTTGTGCCGCAGCACTGTGCCTTCCCTTTATTGAACGCAGATATTTGGTTGCTTTGATTTGCTACACCTTCGGCTGTTACCTTACCAAGGTGCTTAGGGGAAAGCGAAATCTGCACCTCGACACAGGTAATATATTTGTACTGTTTTTACTTGCCTGCTTCGGTTTTGCGGCGGTACGGGGCGGCGGCATTAACGCTTTGTTTGCTTTTTCCGCTACAGCCTTGTATATTATGGCGGCAAATTTGCTGATAACAAAAAATCTGCTTAAAAAGTGCGTCCAGTCCCTATGCTTGGGCTTTAGCGGAGTTATTGTTATCTTCCTTTTTCAGCTGTTTTTGTCGGCGTATAACAAAACGCCCTTCGGCGCTTCTTTAACAAACTCTTTCTCGGTGTTTGAGGAAAGCGGCAACCTTATAAAGTACTGCTTGGTGCTTCTGCCCTTCAGATTTTGTAAATCCGTACGTTCCGCTCCTTTCAGCAAAACGGCGTGCTACCTGTTAGCGGCAGGACTTATGTGTTACTCCGTTTACACGGGACATGTGTTTTTTGCGGTGGCTACGTCCATCACGGTAGCCCTTTACCTGACGGTAAGCAACAGGCAGATTTTTGCACCTTTGTTTTTGTGTGTGGGTGTGCCCTTGTTGGCGCTTTATTTCTCCGGCGTATCCGTAGACCTTAACAATTTGGGTGCTTACAATATGGTTTCCGGTTGGGTTTCTGCCCTTAAAGCAAGCACAAGCTATCCTGTGCTTGGCTTCGGTATGTCGGCAGAAACGCTGGCGACAGCCGGCTTCGGAGACAGCCGCAGTATGTACCTGCAAACTCTTGCAGAGTGCGGGCTGACAGGGTTTATACTGTTGATATTGGCGATAGTGTTTGCAGCTCAACGTATGTACACCGCCCTGCCAAAGGCGCCCTCAAGCAGCAGACGCATAGCGGCGGCGGCAGGGGCAAGCGGCATAATGGGATTGCTCTTGGGCTTTGGTAACAATTTGTGGCAAGAGGACAGCATTTGCTTGGTTTTATGGCTTAGTCTTGGCATTGCTTCGGCGGCGTGCCATACAAGAATGGCAGAAAAGAGGGAGATGGACAATGAGCTTTACAGATAACAAAAGGTCCCATTGGTTTACCGTAGCTGATGCGCTGATAATAGTAATAGCACTGCTTTTGCTTGTAGGTGCGGCGCTTTTGTTTTTGATGCCCAACCTGAAGGATAACGAAATTAATACAATAACCGCAACCTTGCAGATAAGCTTTGACGAAGAATACACCGAAACTGTTTTGGGCTTGGAGGGCAATGTTCCCCTGTTTGCGGGCGGCAAGGAAATTGGTTTTATAGCAAGGAAGACTCCGGATAACCGCACCGTATATGCAGAGGTTAAGCTTGTGTACGAAAACGGCGTTTATTATATTGAGGGAAAGCCCTTGCGTATAAACGGCCTATTTGTGATGGAAACAAAAACCCAAAGCCTTACGGGCCGCATAGCGGATATAAAGAAGGAGGGATAGTCCATGGCAAAAAACAAAAAGAGCTTTAATTTGCTGGACGTGCTTATTGTTTTGGCTGTCCTTTGCCTTATAGCAGGCATCCTTTGGAGGAAAGAGCTTACAGCCGTTGTGGAACAGCACGCAAAGGAAAACGCCACCAATGTGTTCTGCACCTGCACGGTTGTGGAATTTGAGAACGGTGAAAAAGCAAAACTGCCTTCGGATATAACGGATGTATACTACAAGGGCGAAAAAATAGGGGTGCTTGTACCCTCTGTTGTAACGGACGAGGTTTCTGAAGAAGATACCACAAACGACATACCGACAGTTGCCGTAAAGTTCACGGCGGTAGAAGAGGACAGCGGTTATTATATAAACGGCACAAAGCTTGTGCTGGGCGAGGAATACAGCCTTTATACCGACCTGTACGAGTTTACCGTACGTATAGAACAAATTACTGAGTAAACGCCGCTTGTTGTGCATACCTTTCAAAAACAACGGCAAACAAGGTGCAAGGTTTGAATGAATTGACCATAACATTGCCCTTGACATTCTGCCTGCTGAATTGATATAATAGTTATTAAGATGGATAGTGTCGGAGGAAGTATATCTATGACTACAAAAACAGTTACCATACAGAACACCGTTGGTCTTCACGCAAGACCTGCCACTTTCTTTATCCAGAAGGCTAACTTCTACAAGAGCACCGTTATGATCGAAAAGGGCACAAGACGCGCTAACGCAAAGAGCCTTTTGGGTGTTCTCTCTTTGGGTATAGAAAAGGGCCACGATATTACCATACGTGCCGAGGGTATTGACGAAGCAGAGGCAGTAGAAGGTCTTGCCGATTTGCTTTTGAACGGCTTTAACGACTAATTATGTCTTTTTGCGGCGGTGCTTGTCTAAAAGCACCGCTTTTTGTTTTACTTTGACCGAAAAAGGAGGTTGGCACTCTTGACCAAGGACGAGCTTTTTCTTGCAGCACGGAACTTACCCGCAACACCGGGTGTTTATATTATGCGCAATTCCGCCGATAAGGTTATATACGTGGGCAAATCCAAAGCGCTTAAAAACAGGGTAAGCAGTTATTTTGCTCCCTACGCCAACCACAGGGGAAAGACACTGCACATGGTTAACTCGGTTGCCCGTTTTGAGGTATACCACACAGCTACGGAGCTGGAAGCGCTGGTGCTGGAGGACCGTTTCATTAAGCAGTTTATGCCACGCTATAACATTAAGTTGAAGGACAGCAGTACCTATCCCTACATCAAGGTATCGGCCGACGCATATCCGCGCATAAGCATTGTAAACAAACGTGAAGGCGAGGGTAGCTACTTCGGCCCTTACGCCAGCCACACCACGGCAAAGAACATTGTTTCCACAGTAAAAAATGCCTTTGCCCTACCCTCCTGCAACCGCCGTTTTCCTGCGGATATCGGCAAGGGCAGACCCTGTCTTAACTTTCACATAGGCCGTTGCGGCGGTCTGTGTGCAGGCAAGCTAAGCAAGGAGGAATACGGCGAGCGTATTGCCGCCGCAAAGCGTTTGCTTAACGGAGATTGCACAGCCCTTGTTAAGGACTTGGAGGCGAAGATGAACGCCGCCTGCGAGGCTATGGAATACGAGCAAGCGGCGGTATACAGAGACAGTATGCGTGCCGTTGCCAAAATACGCGACAAACAGCATATAGTTGCCGCCCCTGAGGTGGAGGCA
>SVRF01000008.1 GCA_015064945.1 Oscillospiraceae bacterium
TGTCGATAGCGTCTGTTTCCAAAGTTTCGGGCAAAGGGATTCTGGGCGTGTACGGATTAACGGGCAAAGCGCTTTCTTCCTTGCTGCTTTCTTCCTCGAATGAAACTTCCTCGCCGCTTTCTACCTTGGAAAAACTTTCGCTCTCTGCGCTTTGTTCTGCAACCAAGCTTTCATCCTCCGTTGTTTCTGCCACGGAAGCAACGCTTTCGTCAACTTCAGGCTTATTTTCGGTGCAGGCAGAAAGCAGTAAAATAAGCGTTAATATATAGGCTGTTATCCTTAAGCCTTTATTTATAACTTTTATATTCATACAAACACTCCTTGTATATAACCGATGCTTACCGTTTTTGAAAGCAACAAACGGAAGGGCCGCCATTTTTGAACAGGCAGCCCTTTTTGTTTTAGCTGAACGCAGGAAGAGAAGGCATATCGGTCATATTTTGCCAAGTGCCTGCTTGCTTTTTCTTTGCGTAGTCACGCAGTACGTCTATCCAAAGGTAAAACGCCTGCTTTGCTATATGGTACGCCTCGTCAGAAGAATATTCCATAGGCAGATACCCGTTATACGTGGTTTGAGGAGTTGCCACGTCCACAAAATCCACACCGATGGAGGTGCAATAGTCCAGCACCATATTGTTGTATCTTAGTATGTTGCCGTTGTTTACGCTGTACGGCATAGAGTTGCTGTAATTACCCGTATTGTAGGTGCAGGCAAGGATAACAAGGTTAACGTTAGGATTTGCTTCCAATATTCGCTGAATACCGCTTATGGTTTCCACGTATGCACCGTCCACACCGGAGCGCCTAATATCACTGTAACCCATAAGACCTATATAGAGATTGTTACAGCCTGTTGCGGCAGGTAAATCTTTAAAATTATAACGCTGTCCTCTGAAAAGCGGCAGAGTGCAGTTCTTGCTTTCGGGTGTTTGGGTACGGTCGGCATAAAAGCTTATGCTAACACCCGCACAAAAGATGGGGTTGCCCATTATAGACGGATCTATCTCACTGTGCCATTCGCCTATATATCTGCCGAAGTGCATCATTATGGAGTAGCCAACGAACACGCTGTCATTGAAATAGCTGTCTATAGGGTCGGTTGCCAAGGTTTCGGGCAGGGGATTCATAGGTGCATTCATATCTACTATCACCGAGCTTTCGTCTTCACTGCTTTCTTCGGGTGGTTCCGTTTCGGTAGGAGTACTTTCGCTCTCTGCAGGTTGGCTTTCGCTTTCTGCAGGTTGGCTTTCGCTCTCTACAGGTTGGCTTTCGCTCTCTGTAGGTTGGCTTTCGCTTTCCGCAGGTTGGCTTTCGCTTTCCGCAGGTTGGCTTTCGCTTTCCGCAGGTTGGCTTTCGCTTTCCGCAGGTTGGCTTTCGCTCTCTGCAGGTTGGCTTTCGCTCTCTGTAGGTTGGCTTTCGCTCTCTGTAGGTTGGCTTTCGCTTTCCGCAGGTTGGCTTTCGCTTTCCGCAGGTTGGCTTTCACTCTCTGTAGGTTGGCTTTCGCTCTCTGTAGGTTGGCTCTCACTCTCTACAGGTTGACTTTCGCTTTCCGCAGGTTGGCTTTCGCTCTCTGCAGGTTGGCTCTCGCTCTCTGCAGATTGGCTCTCGCTCTCTGTAGGTTGGCTTTCGCTCTCTACAGGTTGGCTTTCGCTTTCCGCAGGTTGGCTTTCGCTCTCTGTAGGTTGACTCTCGCTCTCTGTAGGTTGACTTTCACTTTCTGTAGGTTGACTTTCGCTCTCTACAGGTTGGCTTTCGCTTTCTGTAGGTGCTTCTGTTTCCTCGTCGCTGTTTTCCGTTACCGAAGAAAGCTCCTCTGCGGTCTCCTCCGAGCTATCATCAAGACTTTCGGTTTCCTCACTTTCTTCCGAGGACAAGCCTTCACTTTCTTCCGAAGAATTTTCGCTTATCGCAGACTCTTCTTCAGTACTGTCCTCAACGGAAACAGACTCTAAAAAAGAGCTTTCTTCTTCCGATGAAGCCGACTCTTCCTCCGAGCCCGCCGTTACCTCCGAAGGAGAGGAACTTTCATCCTTGGCTTCCGTACCATCGGGGAGCAACAGCAATACGGTAATAAGTACCGCCGCAAGCAATACGGCTGCGGCAACGATAACCAGCCACAAACTTACCGAAAAAGTCTTTTTACCAAGACTTATGTTAATATTCTTTTTGATATCCATTTTGACCTCCTTAATATCAGCAAACTTAATTATAACACAACTAACGTCTTGTAGCAACAAGGAATAAAATAAAAAGCAGGGTGTTTTTGCATAAAAACGCAACGTCCCTTTTGTGTAAAACTGCCGAATTTGCGGCAAAACCGTCCCCGATAAAACAGAATTTTTTATATGCTTATTGACAAAAACGCCTCAATTTGATATATTACAGTAGTACATAATGCACAATTATATACCTGTGAGAGGAGCAATTATATGAAAAAGCTTACAGCCTTTTTATCATTTGTTTTATGCATCTGTATGTTGTTGCCTGCATATCCCGTAACGGCGGCTATAAAGCAGACCGACCCTTATGCAGCCGGCGAGCCTATGATCGGCGATGGCGAGAACGATTATGACTTCAGCGGTCTGCAAACCTATGCCATAGGGACCGAGCCGGGTATAGACACCGCAGTTTACACCTATAACGGTCAGACCACATACACAAACTCTAACTGTACCCTTAAGTGGACGGTGCCCAACACAACCGAAGGCGGCAATACTATGTCCGCAATGCAGGGCCTTAATGTTGGTACTACCTACTGCTACGCCGCTAAGATAGACGGCAACGACGCTTACTGTGACGTTACCCGTATAAATATGAACACCGGTGACAAAACGGTAATGTCGTATTACTCCAGCACCACCGCTACCAGCGAGGGTTCTAACAACACAATGGGGCACGCCAACGATATAACCGTTGTGGGTATTGACGGTGTTAACTATATGTACGTTGCTACCATGGAAAAAGGCACGGCTATTACCCGTCTTAAGATAGACGGCACAAAGCTTATGCTTACCGGCTACTTTAAGCTTGTTAACGCCTCCGGCGACTCTATAAGTGTCAGCGCAATAAAGCAGATAAAGGTTTCCGGCGGATATGCATACTTTCTGCTTAAAAGCGGTAACACCTTTTACAACTTTAAGGTGTCCTCCACTGCCAAGGGCGGCTCTGCCTCCAGCCCTACGGCAGTAAACGTATATAAAGTGTTCACCATTGATACAAGAAACGCTGTTTTTGCCAAGAGCAACTCCTCCGCAGGCACCTACGATGTGGACGATTGGACAAATCAGGGCTTTGGCTATAACAAGCAAGAAGGCGTTGTTTACGTACCTATTTGGGACAGCTCTACTCCCAGCCGCAATGTAGTTATATGCTACAACGTAAAGGACAATATTGATACGTGGCTTGATACTACCAAGAACCTTTCAAACCGTGTTTACCCCACCAAGACCTCCTTTATGATACAGAACACCAGCTATTCTCAGTACGAGATAGAGTCCGTTGGCTTCAGAACAGGTCAAGACAGCACAGGCGACCTTAAGATGTATTATAACACCAACTGCTCCTCTTCCGGCGGTGAAGGCGTTTACTCCTGCAGCTATACCTCCGGCAGCGGCGATATGACCAGCCTTGCAGACGGCCAGGTGCTTTGGACCACAAAATACGATGCCAACGGCGGCACGGGAACAACAAGCACCACCTATCATATAAGAGGTATTTCCACCAAGCTTAGAGCTAACGAGTTTACCCGCAGTGGCTACACCTTTGCAGGCTGGCACCGTACCCTGAAGGCGGACGGCAAGTGGCTTTACACAGATGCAGACGGTACTGCAAGATGGTACGCAAAGGGCTCCCAGCCCGCAACCTCCGTCCTTGCACTTTACGCAAACGAGCAAAGTGTTTCCAAGCTTACAGGCAGCAACGGCGACACCGTTACCTGCTATGCACAGTGGACACCCGCAAGCACGGGCACAACCACTTTTTATATTCAGTACGACGCTAACGGCGGTACGGGCACCATGGCGGACACCAAGGTTGTTTACGGCACCTCCACCGCTATAAGAACCAACACCTTTACAAGAGCAGGCTACGTTTTCAGCGGTTGGACCGCATACCGCCGCAACAAGGCACAATGGTGCTATAAGACCATCAACGCAAGCACCATCTCTGACGAATGGCTTACGGTTGCTGACGACTCCTCCGCAATGATACGCAAGACCTATCCGGACGGTGCCTCTGTTTCAAAGACCACCAGCGTGGACAGGGATATAGTAACCTTTTACGCCGCTTGGACAAGGGTGGCAAACGGCAAGACACCTACATCTATCCCACAAGGCAGTTCCTTTACTTTAGGAGGCACGCTGGAAAGCACTACGGATATGTATACTGCCACGGTGCAGGTTAAAAACTCGGCAGGAACGGTTGTGGCAAGCCATTCGGCAAGTCCTTTGGGGATGACCTATGACTTGTCAAAGGCAAACGCTTCCATTAACTTCAGCACCCTTGCGGTGGGTAATTACACCTACGAGGTGCTTATAGGTCTGCTTAACTCTTCCAGTCCGTTCAGCGTTACCGTGCTTAGCCAAGGCTTTGAGGTAATAAACGCCGCAAAGCTTGAGCTGACCGATACTGCCGCCGCAACAGGCGCTTACACTTTGGGTGATGCGTATTTCAGCGGATTTGACAGCGGCATTACCGCAAGCGAGCTTAAGACCTTGTTTAAGTACGACATAAATATTGCGGACGCAAGCGGCAAGGCTGTTACCGACACCGGCGTAATGGGCACAGGTTATGTGATAAGCTGTAACGGCGAAAGCCGCATCACCGTTCTTTCCTGCGATACTAACGGTGACGGCGTTATATCCATAACGGACTATGCTGTTTTAAGAAAGCATATTTCCCAAAGTAATACGCTTACAGGCGCCTTTGAAAAAGCTGCAGACGCAAACGGCGATGCTGCCGCCAACACAACCGACCTTGTTATTCTAAGGCGTTTGCTGTCAGAATAAAACTTAAAACTTAACATAGAAAATGGGTTGCCTCTTAATCGAGGCAACCCATTTTTCTGTCGGCAAATTATTTTCTGTTTCTAAGAATTTTATCAGGGAACACCGTTGCATTAATCAAATCGGCAGGTTCTATTTCTAAAGCATCTGCAATATTGAAGAACACATCCAAAGAGAACGGACGAACCAAATTCGGTGCTTCAATAGCACTAATATGTGAACGGCTGACATTTGATTTTTCTGCAAGCTGTTCCTGTGACATACCACGCATTTTGCGTAAGGCTGCAATGGCAATCCCTAACTGAATAAATCTATCTCTATTCTTAAACTCTATTTGTTTGCTCATAAAATAGACACCATCCTCTGTATATGATTATACGTTTCCCTTATTAGTTTGGCTGTATACACGATAGAGCACTTGACTAATATTTAGAGCAAATGTATAATTGTAAAAGAAAATGTAAAAATTAAAGTGCATTTGCACTATAAAGAGAGATGGATTATGTCTATAAAAAATACTGTCTGCTTTTTCGGTCATAGAACTATTAACGAAACCGAGGAATTAAAATCAAAACTTATTGTTATTATTGAAAATCTAATTGCGGACAAAAACATCGATACATTTCTTTTCGGGAGCAAGAGTCGATTTAATAGCCTTTGTCTTGAGCTTGTGACCGGAATAAAAGAAAAATACCCGCACATAAAACGAATCTATGTACGAGCAGAATATCCGGATATAAACGAACAATATACAAACTATCTTTTGAAGTCTTATGAGGATACATACTTTCCTGAACACATCATAGGCTCCGGCCGCGCCGCCTATGCAGAACGCAATTATGAAATGATAAACAAAAGCCAATACTGTATCGTATACTACGATAAATCAAACACCCCAAGCACTCGCAAAAGCGGTACTAAAATCGCCCTCGATTATGCCATAAAGAAATGCAAAAATATTATTAACGTATTGTAATCCTTAAACGGGTTTTAGGTTCTCCTAACAAGTGGAAAATGCGCCGTACACTTTCCCTGCTTGCTACGGTGTAAGACAAAATTAAAAGCCGTGTAGAAATTTTCTGCACGGCTTTTTGCTGTCGTTACGGATAAACCCCCTAATTGTTTTTGTTTTTTTATTCTTGTGTTCCGGCCATTTTTGCTCCTCCTTGGGGATAGGAAAAAATGAGATGGAATGGTCGAACCGAACCCGATGCTGTACTTTGCTACTGCGAGAGGTTCGGTTCGGCCATAACAAAAAATATATTACTAATATTTACTTATTGTTTCTATATCTATTTTTTGTGTTCCAGCCATTTTTTACATTCCCAAGCTCAGGCGCTTGCCATAACTTTGGTGTCAGCAGGAAGAATGCCTGTTTCAAGATATACTATCTCAAGTATTTGCGCTACCTGAGGCGCGGTAAGCTCCTCGGCGCTGTTCACAACTACGCTTGCCTTACCGTCGGAAACCACGCAAACGCACTTGGAAAAGCCCTTTGCCTTTACAAGCTGTTCTATAGTGGCTTCGGCACTCATCGCCTGAGCCATTGCGGAGATCCCTGCCATAGCCTCTTCCTTGGCATCAGCTAATGCGTCGGGATTATCAGCTATCGCCTGCAAAACGTCCATCGCCTCGTTACGGGTATTTTCTCTGTCTATTACCGCCTGTGCAAAATAGTCGTTTTCTGTGCCTGCATTGGTTTCTGCATCTACAAGGACACTGTTGCCGAGTATTTGGGTCTTGCCGTCGCTTTTCTTTTCCGTTTGTCCCGAGGGGATAAGACTGTTAACTATTATCGCCGCCGCAATTATAACCAGACAGCCGCCGATAAGAAACGCCTTACTGCCGAAAAACGCACCGTAATCAAATTCCTTAATCTTTTTTGTAACCTTCTTAAAATCCATTTGTAATTTCCTCCTTATAGTAGTTAATTAGTAACGAAAACGGACTCTGCCTTTAAAGAATAGAGTGCCATTATCAGCCCTTTTAAGCTTTGTGCATCCTCTTCGGAAGCGCCCGTGCAGACCACCGCCACCCCTTTTACCGAAGGGGTGCTTTCTTTTACCGGTACAAGCGCTGTTCCGTCCTTGGTGTTGACGGTGCGCTTGCTCAGGCTTATTTCCTTTTCTGCCACGCTTCCGTCTGCGTTGTAAACAGTGCGCAAACTTTGGTCGCCGGCATAGCTGTAGGTATAACCGCCGCTTACGTATACAACGGCGGTGCACTCCACGCCGCAAAGACGGCGCCCCATATCGCAAAGCCGTGCTTCCTGCTCTGCCACGTATTCCGCGGCAGGATCACTTACGGGAGTGTCTTCCGTGCCGTCACTGCTGCCCATAAACAACAGTATTATTCCTGCCGCAAGCGCCAACACGATATAGCCCACGCCCTTGATTTTTGTGAATTTACCTAATATCTCGCCGATCTTCACCAATACACCTCGGTCTTTACCGTGTTTTCCAAAAGAGTGTCAAGGCAATCCTTTACCGCGCTGTGGTGCTCCTCCGGTACTTTTACCCTTACCGCACGGATATACAGCTGACCCTCCACCCTTTCCATATCTATGCCTACATTCTCGGTTTTAACACCCGTTTGCTCAAAAATATAATTTTGCAGAGCTGCCGCCGCATCCTGTTCCGCCTGCTCTGCCGCCAAATCATAAGAATACTCATAATCTTCCTCCGCCGACGGAGGAGAAAGCTGTATCTCAGGGGCAAGCCGGGCAAAGGGCGTTACAATAATGGCAAGGCAGATAAGTGACGCCAGAAAGCGCAAATGCTTTTGATAGGGCTTTGCCGCCACCGCCGCAGAAATCCCCCCTGCCACCGCACTGAAAAGCAATGCTGTAAAATAGAGCTTCATACCGTCACCCCGCTTTTTAAGAATACCGCTGAGATAACGGTAAACACCAGCGCCGTGCCCACAAGCAACGCCAAGCTTATACCAAGCAAGGAGGAAAGCTCGGTCAGAAACTTGGCAGGCTTTTCAAGCCCCATAAGCCTTGCACCCACGGCGCAAAGAGAAAAGCACAGCTTGTAAAGCACACAGCTTACGACGGGTGGCAGCAGATAGCTTATCATAACCGCCACGCCAAAGCCGCCCACCGTGCCCTTTACCACCGACACCGCACCGAATGCAGTTCTTGCGCTCTCCCCCACCGCACTGCCTATTACGGGTACAAAGGCACCGCTGGCGAATTTTATACTGCGATATGTAAAATTGTCTCCCGAGGCGCTTATTGCAGATTGAAAATAGAAAACAAAAGATACTATTGTAAACACAAAGGCAATAAGGGTGCAGGCGGCAGTCTTTACAAAGGACGCCAAGGGTGCAAGGCTTGTACTGCCGGGAAGCAAACCCGTAAGCGCAAACGCAAATCCAAGGCTTAAAAGGGGCAAAAGCAGTTTTGCACAGATCGCCTCCGTTACCGTTAAAAACATACCGAAGCCTGCGGCAGAGGCTATGCCCTGCGCCGTGTTTCCGCCCATAGAGTACAGGCTTGTCATAACGGGAAGCAGGGATGCGGAAAATACACACAAGCCTTCTATTGCCGCCTTTGCATAGTTAAAGCTTATCTCCAGCGCAGGAAACGAGGCCGCCGACAAGGCAACCGCAGACACAAAATCCAACGCCGCACCGCTTGTCCCGTCACTTCTCAGCTCTCTTATGTTATCAACAAGGGCTAAAAGCACAAGACAAGCCAAAATAACACCGCAATACTTGAACGCAGCTTTGCCAAAGCCCTGTATTGCGTCCTCCAGCACCTGCCAAACCTTGTCCGCAAGGTTTGTACTTTCCTTTGCCTCAAGCTCTGCCGCTCCGCTTCTTTCGTAGATCTCCTCTTCCGTAACCGCCGCTGCTTTTATGCCCCCCAGAAGCATAAACGCAAGGCATATACAAACAAAAAAACGTCCCATTAACCGTCCCCTATCCTACAAGTCCTACCGCCATCTCCAACAAATACTCAGCCACAGGCAAAGACAGCAAGATTATAGCTCCCTTGCCTGCGCTTTCCACTCCGTTTGCAAGACTTCCCTCTCCGAAATCCCTGCATATATCGGCGGCAACACCGCAAACAAGGGATATGCCCACCGCCTTTAACAGCAAGGTAAAATATTGGGGCAAGTCCGTTTTATTTCCTGCCGTCTTTATAAAATCTCCTATAGGAAGCAAAGTGTACGCCATATAGGCAAAACACACCAAGCCGCCGCAGGCGGTAAACACGGGCAGAAAGTCGGGCTTTAACTGTTTTATTACCACGCCGACGCAGGCAAAGCACAGTGCCGCACCGCAAAGACTTGCAATACCGCTCATATACCGAAGGCGTTTTTTATGCTTTGCAAAAGGGCTGCTATCTCCTGCGTCAGCATAAGCATGGCGATTACAAGTCCTGCCACCGTTACCAGCGCAGCTTGCTCGTCCCTGCCGCTTTTGGAAAGTATTTGGTGGGCAACACTTACTATAAGCCCTATGCCTGCCACCTTCAACACCAAAGATATGTTCATCCTTCTACCCCTTTAAAGCATTAATATGGATACTGCGGCGCCCATGAGCACTCCCAGCCAGCGATAACATTTTTCGCCTGCCGCAAATGCCGCACGGCGCTTGTCCCCAAGCAGTTTTATACAGTCACGGGCATCTCTGAGGCTTGCCGCCTGCAGGTCATACTCTGTGCCGCCAAGCCCTCTGCCCGCCTTTTGAAGCACGCTGTAAAGCCCTTTGTCCTCGCTAAACAATTCTATGGCGGCAAAATAGCGTTTATTACAGGTCCTGCCTCCCTTTGTGTCCTTTAAAATCGGCAAAAATCCGATTTTTTCAAGGGTGGGGTTTTCAAATTCCCCAACAAGCTCGTCAAGCATCAAAAGGGATGGCAGGCGTAACAGCAGATAGTCAAACAGCTCCTCAAAGGCTTCTGTAACGGCAAGCTCGTTTTTTTGATGCGCCGCATAAGCAAAACCAAGGGCACCGCCTGCACAGGTCACAAGGCTTGCGCCTATAAGCGCCGTCATATACATTCCTCCGTTTTATACGTAAAGTCCGCATTTAAGCCTATAAGCAAGGGGAACACGCCCTTCTCTATTAAAGCGGCAACAAAGGGGCGCCGCCTAAGCCCCTCTGCCGTGTCCGCGTGTACACTTGCCACCACGGACACGCCCATCCCCAGTACCTGCCCGAGGGCGGCGCCGTCCTCTGCAGAAAGCTCGTCGCATATCAGTACCTCGGGAGACATACTGCGGCACAGCAGCTCTATGGCGTTACTCTTTTTTACGCCGCAAAGGGCGTCTATCAGCCCACCCCGAAGCTCCGGCACAAAAAGCTCGCCCCTTTCGTCGGCTATGGCAACCTTGTACGCTCTGCCCATACTTCCGTTGCCCAGAAGCAAGGCAATGCTTTTAAGCAGAGTGGTTTTGCCGCAATTGGGTGGCGAATAGATAAGCGCTCCCCTTAACCCCTTTTCCGTAATGCGCCGTGCCGCCTCGAAGCCGAAATCGCCTATAAAGCGCTTCAGGCGCAGGCTTATACCGTACACACGGCTGAAGCCCGTAAGCACTCCGTCACGGACTATCCCTTCTCCGCACACCCCTGCACGGCAGCCGTCCGCAAAGGGCAAAAAGCCCTGCTTTATACTGTCACCGAAGCTGTAGAGCGAAGCACGGCTAAGCAGGGTCAGGCACTCCTTCAGCTCATCTTCATCACAGCAAAGCCCCTGCCCCACGGGGCAAAAGCGGCCGTGGGAGTTAAAGCAACGGTTTTTGCCCGACGCCGTAACAGATACAGGTCCGCCTGCCCTGAGTCGAAGCTCTGTTGCGACGGCACATACCTCTTTGGGTAGCTTTGCCACCGCAAAGCCCAGTCTTTGGGGCAGATACGGCAACAGCCTTAGCATTGCTTTACCTCCTTGCCCATACAAAGCAGATATATAAGTGCCGTAACCGAGGCACAAAGCACTACTTGCCCCATAGCGCCGTCAAAAAGCCCAAAGCGGCTGACGGCATAAGCAGCGCCAAGGCTTAACGCCACTGACAAAGGGGTTTTAAACCCGCCGCCAAACTTTATGCCCGTAACCTTTTTAAGCCTTAGGCAGCACAAAGCAAAAGACAGGGTGTTGGACGCCATAAGCAACCAAATATAGCCCTCCGCACCGCTTAGAGGTATAAACACTATTACCGACACTATGCGGAATACCGAGTTTATAACGCTGTAAAGCAGGGTGCGCTTTTGCTGACCTATGGTTTTAAGCAGACCGTCCGCCATAGTCTCCACATACATAAAGGGCGTCACCCACGCAAGCAACCACAAGGAGTGGGTGCAATCCGTATTGCCGTACACGGCAAGGCTTAACTCCTTTGCAAACAGCAGAAAAAAGCCGCCGCAAATGGCAGAAAAGCCCACTGTCATATTCATAATGCGCCCGACAACACGGTTCCTTTCGCTTTTGTCCTCCATCACGTTAAGCCGCGATACCCTTGGGATCTGAATAGAAAGCAAAGCCCCCAAAAAGGCGTAGGGGAAGAACAAAAGCGGTATGCTCATCCCCCGTATAATGCCGAAATCGGCAAGAGCTTGCTGTCTGTCTCCGCCGTAAAGCACAAAACGGGATGGGATAAGCACACTTTCCACGCTGTGCAAAATATTGGTAACATATGCGCCTGCGGCTATGGGCAGAGTAACACCGCCTACCGCCTTTACGCTATGCATAAAGGGCTCCGACACAGCGCCGCCCTTATCACCTGAAAAGAAAAGGTATAAGAGGAACAGAAATATGTAGGAGAAGCACTCCCCTGCCGTAAGCCCTGCCACCACGCCCATACAAAGCTCCGTGGGAGTGCTTGCACTTGTATAAAAGCTGCTGAAGACGTAAACGGTTATACCGATTTTTGCGCATTGCTCGAAAAGCGATGCCAGCGCAGGCTTGTATATCTGTCCCAAGGCGGTAAAATACCCCTTAAGGCAGGCGGAAAGAGACATAAAAGGCATAGAAAGCGCCAACACTTTAAGGGCGGCTGCAGTGCTTGCATCCCCCACAAAGCTTTTTGCCATAGGCTCTGCTCCGAAAAACAATACCGCCGCCCCTATGCCGCCCATAGAAAGCGCCAATACCGAGGAGGCGCAAAGTACACGCAATGCGCCGCCCCGTTTTTCGTCCCCGCCCAAGCGCTCTGCCGCCATACGGGACACCGCCACCCCAAAGCCCGATGTGGCAAAGGTTGCAAATACGGAATACACCGACATAATAAGCTGATACAGCCCCAAGCCGCTGCTGCCCATACGGTCCGAAAGATACACACGGAAAAGCATACCCATACCCTTAAGCCCGAAGGAAATAAGGGTAAGCACGCCTGCCGCTACCACAACACCGCCTCTTGATTTTTTTATTGCACCCACGCCCTTTACAAAATCTTTTGTTTAATTTGTATGCAGTGCAAAGAATTTTAATGTTAGGTATTGACAAACAAGAAAGCATCATTTATAATATATAGTACACCGACGCATTTACAGCACAATATATTGTGCCAAAGGAGGTCTTGTTATGAATATATGCGGACTGCAAAAACTTACGCTTTTGGATTTTCCGGGGCACACGGCGTGCACGGTGTTTACGGGCGGTTGCAACCTGCGCTGTCCCTTTTGCCACAACGCATCCTTAGTTAAGGGCGGTGCTGAAAAGCTTGCGGAAGGCGAGCTTTGGGGCTTTTTGAAGAAGCGTGCAGGGCTTCTTGACGGGGTCTGCATCAGCGGTGGCGAGCCTTTGTTGCAACAGGATATAGGAGATTTTATAGCGGAACTGAAAAAACTTGGCTATAAGGTTAAATTGGATACCAACGGAACACTGCCACAACATCTTGTGGTGCTACTGGAAAAAGGACTGCTTGACTACGTAGCAATGGACCTTAAGAACTCACCCGAACTGTACCCCAAAACCGTGGGCAAGGCAGACTTTGACTTTGAAAGCGTGGCGGAAAGTATGGAACTTCTCAGGACAAACAGAGTCCCCTACGAATACCGCACCACCCTTGTAAAACCCTTGCACAGCAAGGAAAGTCTTATGTCCTTGGCGGCGCTTATCCGCCCCGACGAGCATTGGTTTTTGCAACAATATATTGACTCCGGCGATATATTAGGCAGCGGTATGGAAGCCTTTACGCCTGAGGAAATGAAGGCGTTTTTACTTGAATTACAGCCCCTTTTGCCTATGTGTTCCCTGCGCGGGCTTTAATTTGCCGACGCAAAACCCCACAACAAAATGTGCTTGAGGAAAAAATAAACTTCTATATATTGTGTTTTACCTATTGACAAGTGTACTCTTTTGTGTTAACCTGTTTAGCAGAGCGTGCATTTAATTAATGTTTATAAATATTGACATATAAAGGAGAAGATGTTATGTACCAAGTAATGAAGCGTAACGGTAACACCGTTGATTTTGAGCTTAGCAAGATAGCCGCCGCAATAGCGAAGGCTTTTGACGCTAAAGAAATAAACTATAACAGAGATACCATTGATTTTCTTGCCCTTAAGGTAACTGCAGATTTTCAGCCCAAGATCAAGGACGGACTTATAACCGTTGAAGATATTCAGGATAGCGTAGAATCTGTATTGGTGCAGGCAGGCTATGCCGAGGTTGCAAAGGCATACATCCTTTACCGCCGTCAGCACGAAAAGCTTCGTAATATCGATTCCACCATACTTGACTACAAGATGGTTGTGGACAACTACCTTAAGATAAACGACTGGCGCGTTAAAGAAAACAGCACCGTTACCTACTCCGTAGGCGGTCTTATCCTCAGCAACAGCGGTGCTATTACCGCTAACTACTGGCTTTCCGAAATATACGATGACGAGATAGCTAACGCACACAGAAATGCGGATATTCATCTTCATGACCTGTCTATGCTTACGGGCTACTGCGCAGGTTGGTCCCTTAAACAGCTTATCAAGGAAGGTCTCGGCGGCGTAAGAGGCAAGATCACCTCTGCACCTGCAAGCCACCTTGCGACCCTTTGTAACCAGATGGTTAACTTCCTCGGCATTATGCAGAACGAGTGGGCAGGCGCACAGGCTTTCTCCTCCTTCGATACCTATCTTGCGCCCTTCGTTAAGGTGGATAACCTTAGCTATGAGCAAACCAAAAAATGTATAGAAAGCTTTGTTTTCGGCGTTAACACTCCCAGCCGTTGGGGTACGCAGGCACCCTTCAGCAACATCACGCTGGACTGGACAGTTCCTGCAGACCTTAAGGATGCACCCGCTATCGTTGGCGGCAAGGAAATGGACTTTACCTACGGCGACTGTAAAGAAGAGATGGATATGGTTAACCGTGCCTTTATCGAAACCATGATAGAGGGCGACGCTAACGGCAGAGGCTTCCAGTACCCCATCCCCACCTACTCCATCACCGCAGACTTTGACTGGTCCGACACCTTAAACAACCGTCTGTTGTTCGAAATGACCACCAAGTACGGCACCCCCTATTTCTCCAACTACATCAACAGCGATATGGAGCCTTCCGATGTAAGAAGTATGTGCTGCCGTTTGCGCCTTGACCTTAGAGAACTGAGAAAGAAGAGCGGCGGCTTCTTCGGCAGCGGCGAAAGCACCGGTTCCGTGGGCGTTGTTACCATCAATATGCCCCGCATCGCTTACCTTGCAGAGAACAAGGCAGACTTCTACAAGCGTCTTGACAGACTTATGGATATAGCCGCAAGAAGCCTTAAGGTTAAGCGTACCGTTATATCCAAGCTTATGGAAGAAGGACTTTACCCCTACACCAAGCGTTATCTGGGCAGCTTTGACAACCACTTCAGCACCATCGGTCTTGTTGGTATGAACGAGGTTGGTCTTAACGCTCGCTGGTTGGGTCACGATATGACCCACGAGGATACCCAGGAGTTTACAAAAGAAGTGCTTAACCACATGAGGGAAAGACTTTCCGACTATCAGGAGCAGTACGGCGACCTTTACAACTTGGAAGCTACCCCTGCAGAGTCTACCTCTTACCGTCTTGCAAAGCACGACGTTAAGCGTTACCCCGGTATAAGAACCGCGGCAAAGAGCGAGGACGACACTCCTTACTACACCAACTCCAGCCACCTGCCCGTGGGCTATACTGCAGATATATTCGATGCCCTTGATATTCAGGACGAGCTGCAGACCCTTTACACCTCCGGCACGGTATTCCACGCCTTCTTGGGTGAAAAACTGCCCGACTGGAAGGCGGCGGCAAACCTTGTAAGAAAGATTGCCGAAAACTACCGTTTGCCTTACTACACCCTGTCCCCCACCTACTCTGTTTGCGCTAACCACGGCTATTTGGTAGGCGAACAGAAGACCTGTCCCGAATGCGGTGCCGTTACCGAGGTTTACAGCCGTATTACAGGCTACTACCGCCCTGTTCAGAACTGGAACGACGGCAAGACACAGGAATACAAGGACAGACTTGTTTACGACATTGACAACTCCGTTTTGAAGAAGAGCCACAAGATAGAGCGTGAGGAAGCTGCAGAAGCTTGTCCCTGCACCGCAGAGGAAGAAACCAAGGTCTTGCTGTTTGCCACCAAGACCTGCCCCAAGTGCAAGATAGCCGCAAGCGAGCTTGAAAAGAAGGGCATTGCATACGAAAAGCTGTTTGTTGAGGAAAATAAGGAGCTTGCCGTGTCCTACGGTCTTAAGCAGGCGCCCACACTTGTAGTTACAGGCAAAAACGCAGGCATCTATGCGGACCTTACAGGCGTTAAGGAATTTATAGCTTTACAGTAATTTAAAGAAAAGAGCAGATTTTAAATGCATGACATTATAGTTATAGGCGCAGGTCCTGCGGGACTTACGGCGGCGCTGTACGCCCTGCGCGGCGGCAAAAGCGTTCTGGTTTTGGAAAAAGGCACTTTTGGGGGGCAGGTTACCTACTCCCCCAAAATAGAAAACTACCCCGGCTTTGTGCAGATGTCCGGTGCGGAGTTTGCAGATAAGCTGGTGGAGCAGGTGCTTAATCAGGGTGCGGATATAGAAATGGAAACCGTAACGGGGCTTTCCAAGGCGGACGGGGCTTTTACCGTCAGCACCGACTGCGGAGAGCACAAGGCTAAAGCTGTAATCATAGCCGTAGGCGTGCATCACAGACGTTTGGGGCTTGAGGGTGAGGAAGAGCTTATCGGCAACGGTATAGGCTTTTGTGCGGTATGTGACGGCGCCTTTTATGCGGACGGTACGGTTGCGGTAATAGGCGGCGGCAACAGCGCATTGCAAGAGGCACTGTTGTTGGCAGAGACCTGCCGCAAGGTGTACGTGGTGCAAAACCTTGACTTTTTAACGGGTGAGGGCAAGCTTGCGGACGCAGTTAACGCCAAAGATAACATAGAGGTTATTTACGGCGCCACCGTTGACTCCCTCATCGCTGAGGATGCACTTAAGGGCATAGTACTGAACGTAAAAGGCGAGAAGCAAGAGCTGATGCTGGACGGTATGTTCATTGCCATAGGGCTTGTACCTAAAAACGAAATTTTTGAAGGCATAACAGCGCTGAAGGACGGCTATATTGCCGCCGACGAAAGCTGTGTTACCGATATGGCGGGCGTGTTTGTAGCAGGTGACTGCCGCACAAAGTCCGTAAGGCAGATAACCACCGCCACCGCAGACGGCGCTACTGCCGCTCTTGCGGCGTGCCGCTATCTGGACGGCAGATAAAAGGAGGGCGCGGGATGAAAAGGGTTTTGTGTATGGTTCTTACCTTAGCCGCTGTTTTTTCATTTGCCGCTTGCGGCGGCAAGGCAGCGCAAGAGCTTTCTGTAGAATGGGCATACGTGACAGGGCTGCCCGAGGGCTTCCCCAAGCTGTGTGACAAGGTTACGGAAAGCACCGAAAGCTTCACTGCAGACAGTAATGTTATTGCCGTCCGCTGGAATGTTCTTGACGAAGAAACCTTTAACGGGTACACAGCCAAGATAGAGGAGTGGGCAGGCGTAAAGTTCGGCGATGCCAAGGACGGCGCAAAAAGCCTTGCTTTTACAAAGGATGACAAAAAGCTGACCGTTAAAGCTGTCTACGATGCAGATGCGGACGGCTATAAAAACGACGGCGGAAGCTACAACTGCCAAGCTGTGATAGAGATAGCTACAGCTGCAACCCGTGCTTCCAAATACACCCCCGTAAAATGGGACTATTTGTTCCCCTTGCCCGAAGGCTTCCCCAAGCTGTGCGACAGCGTTACCACTGTTGACGAGATTTACGGTGACGAGAAAAACAACTTTGCTATATATTGGAACATCCTTGACAAAGATGATTTTGACAGTTACGTAAGCAAAATAGAAGCGTGGGCAGGCGCAAAATTCGGTGATAGTGCTCCCGACGGCACCCGCACCCTCGAAGGAAAGGGTGTAACCGTAAAGGCAGCATACAACGGCAAAAGCACCGGCAAATATCTGCAAGGTAACAAATATGACAGCCAAGCAAGAATAGAAATTATTTCCCCTGCAAAATAGTTTTTTATACATCTTCCCATAAATAAACCACAGCCCTTGTTCTGCGGAACAAGGGCTGTGGTTTTATTTTTAATGGTTTACTCAATAAACATCGCGTCGCCGAAGTTTATGGCATATAAGATGAAAAACTTCGATGAGAGAAAAGAGAAAAGTGAAGAGTGAAAAGAAACGGTTGCTTTTTGCCAAAGCAAAAAGCCTCATTTTCTCTTATCTTTTCTCTATTATCTCTTCTCTGTTGATAGTATAAAGCTTTTATACTATCAACATTGCGTCATCGAAGTTTATGGCATATAAGATGAAAAACTTCGATGAGTGAAAAGATAAAAGTGAAGAGTAAACAGAAATGGTTGCTTTTTGCCAAAGCAAAAAGTCTCATTTTCTCTTATCTTTTCTCTATTATCTCTTCTCTGTTGATAGTATAAATCTTTTATACTATCAACATTGCGTCACCGAAGGAAAAGAAGCGGTAGCGTTGTTCTACTGCCTGACGATAAAGCTCCATAGTGTTTTCGTAGCCTGCAAAGGCGGAAACCAGCATAATAAGCGTGCTTTCCGGCAGGTGGAAATTGGTGATAAGCCCGTCTATAAGCCTGAACTTCTTGCCCGGATACAAAAAAATATCCGTCTGTCCCTCGTAGGGTTGTAAAACACCGTTTTCGTCCACGGCGCTTTCCAGCGTGCGGCAGGAGGTAGTACCCACGGCAATTATTCTGCCTCCTGCGGCTTTTACGGCGTTGATCCGCGCCGCACTCTCCGCGCTTACCCTTATATACTCGCTGTGCATTTTGTGATTGCGTAGGTCCTTTTCCTTTACGGGGCGGAATGTGCCAAGCCCCACGTGCAAAAGCACCTTTTCTATATGTACGCCTTTAGCCTTCAGCTTTTCCAGCAGCTCGGGGGTAAAGTGCAGCCCTGCCGTAGGTGCGGCGGCACTGCCCTTCTCATTTGCATATACTGTTTGATAGCGGTCCTTATCCGCAAGCTTTTCCTTTATGTAGGGGGGCAGGGGCATTGCGCCTATCTCCTCCACCGCCTCCAAAAACGGACGGTCGCAGCTAAAATTTATAAGCCTTGTACCTTCTTCCGCTATATCCGTAACAGTTCCCTTGATCAGCCCCTCGCCCAACACAAGCACCGTGCCGGGACGGGTCTTTTTACCGGGACGGGTAAGGCACTTCCAAACCACACCCTCGCCCGACTCCTGCGAGAGAAGCACTATCTCTATCTGCTCATCCTTGCCCTCCCTGTGCGCCCACATACGGGCAGGGATAACCTTTGTATCGTTAACCACAAGGCAGTCACCGGGCTTAAGAAAGTCCTCTATATCCGTAAACACGCCGTGGTGTACCTTGCCGCTTTGGCGGTCAAAGGCGAGCAAACGGGATGCAGACCTGTCTGCAAGAGGGGTTTGTGCTATAAGCTCCTCGGGCAAATCGTACCAGTAACTTGAAAGATTCATCAAATCCATAACTATTCCACCGTTGACAAAATTATATAAATATGCTAATATGTAGCAGTGTATATCAACACAACTTACATTTGTATTTATTATATACTATTTTGCGGTGTTTTTCAAGGAGGATATTTTATGTCTAAGCAAACTATTTTTAAAGGTATAGCCACAGCCCTTGTTACCCCTATGACCGAGCAGGGCATAGACTATGAAAATTTTGCAAAGCTTGTGGAGTTTCAGATAAACAGCGGTATTGACGCACTGGTTGTTTGCGGCACCACAGGTGAAGCTTCCACGCTCACCGACGAAGAACACAGAGACGCTATTGCCTTTGTGGTTAAGCAGACCGCAGGACGTGTTCCCGTTATTGCAGGTACGGGCAGTAACGATACCGCCTATGCAATTGAGCTTTCTACCCACGCTAAGGAAGCAGGCGCAGACGCTCTTTTGCTTGTTACTCCTTACTACAACAAGGCAACACAGAAGGGTCTTGTGCGTATGTTTAACGAGATAACCGAGGCGGTTGACCTGCCCGCTATACTTTACAACGTACCTTCCCGTACCGGTTGCAATATGTTGCCAAAAACCTACAGAGAGCTTGCGGAAAACCCCCGTATAGTTGCTGTTAAGGAAGCAGGCGGTAACATCTCTGCCGTTGCGGAGACTATTAATCTGTGCGGCGACAAGCTTGCGGTTTACAGCGGTAACGACGACCAGATAATACCCGTTATGTCCCTTGGCGGCATCGGTGCCATAAGCGTGCTTTCCAACCTTATGCCTGCGGAGACCGCAAAGATGGCAAGGCTGTATTTGGAAGGCAAGGTTAAGGAAAGTGCCGCTATGCAGATAGACTTTATTCCCCTTATAAACGCTTTGTTCTGTGAGGTTAACCCCATCCCCGCAAAGGCGGCTATGGAAAAGATGGGCTATTGCGGCAGCTTTATACGCAGTCCCCTTACAGAGATGGAGCCTGAAAACAAAGAAAAACTATTTGCTATTATGAAGGCGCACAAATTGATATAAGGATGTTTTGTATATGAAGCTTATTATAAACGGTGTTTTCGGCAGAATGGGCAAGGCGGTTGCCGCACTTGCCGCCGCTGACCCTGACGTAACTGTGGTTTGCGGTGTGGACATTGCGCCCGGCACGGCGGATTTTCCTGTAACCGAGCGTATCGATGCCTACACGGGCGAAGCTGACGTTATAATTGATTTTTCCCACCACAGCGGCACGGTTGCTATATGCGACTATGCGGCAAAGAGGGGGATACCGGTAGTTATTGCAACCACCGGCCACACCGAGGAAGAAAAGGCGTATATTGCCGAAACCGCAAAGAAGACGGCGGTGTTTGCATCGGCAAATATGTCCCTTGGCGTAGCACTCCTTTGCAAGCTTTGTAAGGAGGCGGCGGCATTCCTTGACGGTGCGGATATAGAGATAATCGAAAAGCACCACAACAAAAAGCTGGACGCACCCAGCGGTACCGCACTTATGATAGCGGACGGCATAAAGAAGGTTAAGGAAGAAAGCTTTTACGTTTTTGACCGTTCCTCTGTACGCCGCCAGCGTGAGAAGGCTGAGATAGGCATCCACGCCGTACGTGCAGGCAATATTGTAGGCGAACACGAGGTGCTTTTTGCCCTTGGCAACGAACATATTACCATATCCCACAGTGCTTTTAACAGAGAGCTGTTTGCGGACGGCGCATTTAAAGCCGCAAGATTTTTAGTTGGCAAAACTGCAGGTTTTTACAATATGGAAGACCTTGTGGCGAGCAAATAGAAAGTAAGGATTTTTTGATATGGCAAGACGTGCAGGCGTACTTTTAAACATATCCTCCCTGCCCTCTCCCTACGGTATAGGGGGCTTAGGTAAAGAAGCTGTGGATTTTGCAAAACGGATAGCCGATATGGGCTTTTCGCTGTGGCAGATACTGCCCACAACGCCACTGGGCGGCGGCAACTGCCCTTATGCAGGCCCCTCTGCCTTCGGCGGCAACGTTTTGTATATCGACCCCGACGGCTTGGAGGAGATGGGGCTTATAACGGCGGAGGAAAAGGAAAGCGCCGTTTATGAAGGCAGCCCCTACACGGCGGCGTATGACTTTGCCGCCACCGCTAAGGACAAGCTTTTGCGGCTTGCCTACAGCCGCGCGGACAGCGCACTTTTTAAAAAGGTCGCCGCTTTCGGCGAAGCACACCCCAAGGTTAAGGACTACGCCCTGTTTGCCGCCGTAAAGGATGCGGAAGGCGGAAGACCTTATTGGGAATGGGGCGCATACAGTGATTATGCTTACGCCACCGCAAACAAAGGAGTTTACGAGGCTGAATATTTGTACCGTCTGTTTTGCCAATATATATTTTTTACTCAATGGGCGCAGTTTAAAAAAGCCGTAAACGCACTTGGCGTAAAGATATTTGGGGATATGCCCATTTACGTAAGCGCCGACTCGGCAGAGCTTTGGTCAAGGCCCGATATGTTTTTGCTTAACAGGCGCACGGGTAAGCCCGAAAAGGTTGCAGGCGTGCCGCCTGACTATTTCTCGGAAGAGGGTCAGCTTTGGGGCAACCCCCTCTATGACTGGAAGGCTATGAAGAAGGACGGCTACCGCTGGTGGATAGAGCGTATACAGGCAGGCGGCGAGCTGTTTGATTTGCTTAGGATAGACCATTTCCGTGCTTTAGCATCCTATTGGGCGGTGCCTGCCACGGCAAAGACCGCCAAAGAGGGTGCTTGGGAAAAAGGGCCTGCAATGGGGCTGTTCAAAGCTCTTGCAGGAAAGGTGGACTGCGAGATCGTCGCGGAAGACCTTGGCACCTTTGGCGAGGACGTGGTAAAGCTGCTTAAGGATACGGGACTGCCCGGTATGCGTGTGGTGCAATTTGGCTTTGCACCCGGCGAAAATTCCGAACATCTGCCCCACAACTACGTACGCAACACCGTTGCATATATAGGCACTCACGACAACAACACTCTTTTGGGTTGGCTTTGGGAAGCGACCCCTGAAGAAAGAAAATTCGCTCTTGACTACTGCAGTGCAGACGAGCAAGGCTGGGAGCAGGGCGGCAGAAAAGCGCCCGCCTGCCGCAAGATTATTGAGGCGGTTTGGCGCTCTGTTGCGGACACGGCTGTTATATCCCTGCAGGATATGTGCGGCTACGGCAGCGACACCCGTATGAACATCCCGGGCGAGCCTGAGGGCAACTGGCTTTTCCGCACCACAAGAGAAGCTTTGGACGACATAGACGAAGACTACTACAAAAAACTGAACTCTATTTATAACAGATAAAAAACGGAGGACATTATGGTACTTTGCGGCATTGATATGATACACAAGCACGACGGACTTTTGAAGGACGCCCGTATAGGTCTTGTTACCGCGCCCACAGGTGTGGATAAAAATATGCGTCCCACCTACGAGATATTGATAGAAAGATACCACGTAACCGCCCTTTTTGCACCGGAACACGGCATAAGAGGCGACGCACAGGCAGGCGACCACATCTCTACCTATGTAGATGAAGAAACCGGTCTTACCGTTTACAGTCTTTTCGGCGAAAACAAGATACCCTCTGCCGAGATGATGAGCCAAATAGACGTGCTTGTATTTGATATGCAGGACGTGGGTGCAAGGTATTACACCTTCCTTTACGCTATGACCAACTGTATGCAGGCTTGTGCCAAGTTCGGCAAGGAAATGCTGGTGCTTGACCGTCCAAACCCCATAAACGGCATAGATGTTGAAGGCGTTACCCTTGACG
The DNA here is from genome assembly GCA_015064945.1 of Oscillospiraceae bacterium. GTDB lineage: Bacteria > Bacillota > Clostridia > Oscillospirales > CAG-382 > SIG636. Next base: position 22,692 of record SVRF01000008.1, read on the forward strand.
AAAACTTCAAAAGCGGCGTTGGTGAATACGCCGTCCCCGTAAGATACGGTCTTACCATAGGTGAGTTTGCGCTGTATATCAACGCTACCAGAAACATAGGCTGTAACCTTACGGTTGTTCCCTGCGAAAACTGGAAGAGAGGTATGCTGTTTGACGAGACAGGCTTGCCTTGGATACTGCCCTCTCCTAATTTGGCAACCCCTGTAAGCAGCACCCTGAACTATATTGCAACATGCTATTTTGAAGGCACAAACATCTCCGAGGGCAGAGGCACTACCATCCCCTTTGAGGTTGCGGGTGCACCCTTTATCGATGCGGCACAGTTGGAGAGCAGACTTAACGCCCTTAAGCTTGACGGCGTACACTTCCGCCGTTGCTATTTCACCCCCACCTTCTCCAAGCACAAGGGTCAGCGTTGCGGCGGTGTTCAGTTGCATATAACCGATACGGAAGTTTACCGTCCCTTTGAGGCAGGTATGCACCTGTTTAAGGAGATTTGCAACCTTGCAGGCGACAATCTGGAGTTTACCTATAACGGCAAGCATCTTGTACACCTTTACGGCAACGAGGACATACTTTCTCCCGAATTTGACCCTGAAAAGGCTATAGAGCAGGCGTTTATCGACTCTCAGGAATTTGCAAAGATTAAAAAGCCCTATCATATCTATTATTAAAGCATAAAGAAATACAGCCCGTCATATAAATTACTTTACGGAGATGATTTATATGATGGGCTTTTTTATGCTGTTTTTTAAGCGATTTGTGTTTTTGCTGTTGCGCAGCGGGTCTGCAGGCGGTTCTTTTCCGCCGCCACTCTCTGCCGCAGAGGAAAGAGAGGCGTTCAGGCGTTGCCGTGCAGGAGACAAGGCGGCACGGGATAAGCTTATAATGCACAACCTGCGCTTGGTGGCGCACATAGTTAAAAAGTATTACATATCCTACAAGGAACAGGACGACCTGATATCCATAGGCACAATAGGGCTTATAAAGGCTATAGACTCGTTCAAGGTGGAGACGGGAACACGCTTTGCCACCTATGCCGGCAAATGCCTGCAAAACGAGATACTTATGTATTTTCGCAGTCAAAAGAAGCTTGCCCTTGAGACCTCTATAAACGAAAGTGTTGACGTTGACAAGGACGGCAACCCCCTGACCTATATAGACATAATCTCCACCGATGAGGACATTGTGGAAGAGATAGACAAAGATATACGGCTTGCGCTGGTGCGGCGAGGGGTGGACACGGTGCTTACCGAAAAGGAGCGTGACATTATAATACTGCGCTACGGGCTGAGCGAGGGCGGCAAGACCTACGCTCAACGTCAGGTAGCAGAAAAACTGGGCATAAGCCGAAGCTACGTTTCTCGCTTGGAGAAAGGCGCCTTAGAAAAAATAAACTTTTTTATAAAAAACGGCGGTAAAACGGCAAAATAACTATTGTAAATGAAAAAAATATGTGCTATTCTATATATGTAGAGATATATTGATTTAGGAATGATGGATTATGAAACGTTTGCTTTGTTTACTTTTAGTCCTGTGTTTTATGCCTGCAATATCCGTTTCCGCAGTGCAGAATTACCGTGTGGAGCTTTCTGCCCCCGAACAGGTAAACTGCGGCGAGGATATTTCCCTTCGCTTCAGCATTACCTCTATACCCGCAGAGGGGCTTTGCGGTATGGATTTTGAGATAGGCTTTGACGGGGAGCTTGTGGCTATTGCGGACGTTAGCCTTACGGGCTTCCCGCAGGAGGGCAATTGGTGCTACAGCGGCAGAATTGTAAACGACAAGTACTTTTTGTTTGTTTATGACAACTACAACGAGACTGCGGGCACTCCCTGCTCAGTATACGGCGGCAGCGATGTAACGGTTACCGTTAGGTTTAAAGCCAAAATGGGCGTAGAAGGTACTGCACTGTTTACCGTTGGCTCTTACGGCAGTGTTACGGGCACCAGCTTTACGGAGGAGGGTCCTGTTTCGGTATACGGTCTTGGCGCTTCCAACAAAAGTGTTTTAATAACATACGACCCTGTCGGCGACAGACGCGAGGAGCTTTGGTATACCAAGAACGGCGTTATGTACGTACTGCCCTACACCACTGCAGCCCAGTTGGCAGACGCAGGTGTTTTATATGACAAAGACAGCGAAGTCAAGGCGGAAGAGGCCTTTGCCGCAATGGGTGACAGCTTTGGCTTTAGTGACGGCACCGTTGCCGCAGATATTATGATAGCCTTGGACGTTAACGGCGACGGTCACTTCAACACGGCGGATTATCTGCTTATGAGGAAGTATCTTTGCGGACAGACCGTGCTTACAGAAACAGCTTACTATGCGGCTGACATTAGCGGCGACGGCACTGTTTCCACCGTAGACCTTGCTATTGCAAGGGACCTGCTTAAGACAGGTACTGTCCTGTAGCCCAAAGGAAGAGGTGTTTAAATGAAAAAGCTTAGTTTGTGCTTAGCTATCCTAATTTTAACGGGCGTTTTTGCCTTTGCGGTTTCCCCTGCCACAAGTGCAGATACCCAAATAACGGAAAACGGCGACCGCCTTTACGGCATACCCGAAAGAACTACCCTTGCCGCTTTCAGAGGCGTTTACTCTCGTTCAGGCTATTCCGTTTTTGATAAAGACAACAAGACTCTGCCCGAAACAGGCCTTATCGGCACAGGCTGTAAGCTTTGCTATGAGGCGGCAGACGTTGGTTCAACGGTAGAGCTGACAATAGTTGTAACAGGTGATATAGACGGTAACGGAAAGGTTACCACCACCGACTACATCGCCATTAAGAACCAGCTTGTAAGAAACAACTTGAACGACACGGAAAAGCTTGCGGCAGATGTGGACGGCTACGGCATCAGCACCACCGACTATATGAAGGTAAAACTGCACTTTGAAGGGCTTTATGACCTTTACGGCGGCGCTTTTATCCCCGATGTTGAGGATAACAGCTCTGCCCCCGAAAGCGAAGAGCCGGATGAACCCTGGACATCGGGTTGGGCGTGATGGCTCGTTTCGCTCGCAAGTGAAGAAGTTATATGGGAATAAGTAAGAAAGGCTTTTCGGCACACACCGAAAAGCCTTCTTTTACATTCCCGAACAGGGAATAGGAAAAAGTTTTCGGAATGTGCAAACCGAACCCGAAGCTGTACAAAGGTACTGCGAGAGGTTCGGTTTGTGCATAGCAAGAAAAAACCAATATAAATGCTAAGCGGAGCTACTGCCCCGCTTAACTACATCAACTGTTATATCAACTTTTCTTGCGTTCCGTATACTTTTTACATTCCCTGATTGTTGTCGTAGACGCCGCATAGAAGCAACGCCGCATTCTTTTTTGTCAACAGCTCTTCACCGTTTTCAAACCACGCTGTACCTATGCTAAGCGTGCCTGCTTCACCTGCGGCACGCTCCGCCATAGCAAGTGCATCCGAAACGCTTATGCTGTCATTGGGTCTGAAGCTGTCTCCCTGCACCTCTACCACTCCGTTTGTTACCGCCGCTTCCAAATACAGCCGCTTGCCTTTGCTTTGTGTGGCTGTATCCGTAAACACGTCCGTGGGGTATTGCTTGTCGCTTACCTTTATGCCCATAGCACTTACCAGCATCACCGCAAAATCAATGCGGCTTACCTCCTCGGCAGGCGAAAAGTAATAGCTGTCGCCGATAAGGCAATAGGTCATTACCTCTTCCTCGGACATTCGTATAGCGGCAAGGTGCTCTGCGCTGCCCTTCATATCCGCAAAATATATGCCGCTTTCGTTTTCCGTCACGGTAACAGACGCCTTGGCTGTGCCGCTCTTTTTGCCCCAGTCATCTACGGCGTAATAGCTGAAGCTGTCTTCACCGCAAAATCCGTTCACGGGGGTGTAGGTCACGTTTCCACCGCTAAAGCTGATACTACCGCCTGTGGGGTACTCTTCTACCACGTATTCCAGAATATCACCGTCGGGATCGTATGCGCCGAGAGGGGCGCTTACGCTTACGTTTTTGTAAGTCTTAAGCTGTGCCGATACCGCAATAGGTGCAAATCGAGGTGTTTCCGAAAACCTTATGACGCACTCTATCTCGTCACTTTCCCAACCCTTTGCCGCAACGGTAAAACCAAAGCTGCAGCTTTCCGTAAATCCGCTTGCAGGCAAAAAGCTAAGCAGAGCTATACCGGCAGAAGAAAGCTTTTGGTTTGGTACCGCATCCACGCCCGCCACCTTGAGCACGCCGCAACTGAGGGGCGGCAAAGTGCTTAAGGTAAGATAGTCGAAGTCTGCCCCTACCAGCTCCTTAACCTCCGCCTGCGTAAAGCCCACACGCTCGCCGCCTACACTGCATTTTATAAGCCGTGTTTCAGCCTTCAGCACCTCTATCCCCGTGGAAAGCGGTGCATCCGCCTTTGCAATAAGCCCCGTTGCAATAAGCAAACACAGGGTAAATGCAAGGGCACGCATAAATTTTTTCATAAGTTTGCCTCCTATGCTTGTTTCTTCTGAATTAGGATGTTACGAGCGCCGTACTTTTATACCAAATATTACAAATATACTTGAAAAAGCTTAGGGAAAATGATATAATACCAACAAAGGAGGGAAAAGCTATGGATGTGTTGATTTCCCAATCGGCGTTGGAGGGGATGCTCCCTGCCAGTCAGTCCAAATGGGCACTGCACAGGATGATTTTTTGCTGTGCTTTATCGGAAGAGCCCACCGTTATTACCATAAACGATTTATCGGATGATATTTACGGCGCATTGGATACGGTTATACGTTTTGGCGGCGCCGTTATGCCCGTTAGTGAGAGAGAATACAGAATTACACCGATATGGGCAAAAAAAACGGAAAGCCCTACCATCTATGCCCGTGAAAGCGGCACCTTCCTACGTTTTATAATACCCGTTGCCGCGGCGCTGTTTGACAGCTTTGAGATACGCTGTGCCGCCGCTGTGCCTCCATACAGCCCTATAATGAAGCAGATGGAGGAGCACGGTTGCAGCTGCACCTATGCTGAAGGAGTAATGCGCTTTAAGGGCAAGCTTAAGGGCGGCGATTTCACCTTGGCAGGCAATACGGGCGGCAGATTTTTATCCGGTCTGCTGTTTGCCTTGCCCCTTTTGGAGGAGGACAGCCGTATAAGATTTACCTCTACCCTGCAAACGGGCGGATACGTGGATATGACCTTGGAGACCGCCGCCAAATACGGTGTGCGGATATACAAAGACGGCGACGGCTATTATGTAAAGGGCGGACAGAAGTACACAAAGCCCTTTGACAGAGAAAAGCTAAGTGTTGAGGGTGACTGGGCAGGTGCGGCGTTTTGGCTTGCGGCAGGCGCGTTTTGCGGAGACGTTTGCTGTGGCGACCTTAGTATGAGCTCCAGCCAACCGGATAAGCAAATCGTTCCTTTGTTGGCGGCTATGGGGGCTGACATAAGGGCTGACAGCAGAACCAACAGTGTTTTTGCCCTAAGGAGCAACTTGCACGGCATTGACGTAGACTGCTCTGCAGTGCCTGACCTTGCGCCTGTGTTAGCAGTGGTTATGTCCCTTGCCAAGGGCAACAGTATGATACGCAACATAAGCTGGCTAAGGCATAAAGAAAGCGACCGCATACACGCACTGCGCCATAACCTTAGCCTGATGGGCGCCAAGGTTACGGAGTATGATGACGCCTTGGGCTTTACGGGTGTAAAACAGCTTAAAGGCGCCACGGTGGACAGCTTCGGCGACCACCGCATAGCTATGGCGATGGCGATAGCGGGCAGCTTTGCAAGGGGACAGACAGTGCTTAAAAACGCTGAAGCGGTAAGGAAGTCCTACCCCCGATTTTTCTACGACTTTAAACAACTTGGCGGAATAATAGAGAATGTTAAAGAAAGGTAAGGTGAAATTATGCGCCCCAACAGACTGTTTGTGGTAGTTCCGTGTTATAACGAGGAGGAAGTGTTACCTGAAACCTCCAAGCGTTTGGCAGAAAAAATGGCATCACTTATCAAATCGGGCAAAATTGCGGAAAACAGCCGTGTTGCCTTTGTAAACGACGGCAGTAAGGACAAAACTTGGGAGATAATACAAGAGCTTAAAAAGCAAAACCCTGTATTTACAGGTGTTAACCTTAGCCGTAACAGAGGGCATCAAAACGCCTTGCTTGGCGGTCTTATGACGGTTATGGATGATGCGGACATTACCATATCCATGGACGCCGACCTGCAGGACGACATCAACGCCATTGACGAGATGATAGACAAATATCACGCCGGCTGTGACATTGTTTACGGCGTGCGCAGTAAGCGCAAGACAGACACCTTCTTTAAGCGCTTTACGGCGGAAAGCTTTTACCGTGTAATGGATAAGATGGGCGCTAAGACCGTGTTTAACCACGCAGACTACAGACTTATGAGCAAGCGTGCCCTTCAAGGGCTTGCAGAGTTTAAGGAAGTTAATTTGTTTTTGCGCGGCATAGTACCTATGGTGGGCTACCCTTCCGATGTGGTTTACTATGAACGTGCAGAGCGTTTTGCGGGCGAAAGCAAGTATCCCCTTAAGAAGATGATATCCTTCTCTATCGAAGGCATAACCTCCCTCAGCACCACACCTATAAGAGCGATCACAAAGCTTGGCATATTTGTATTTTTGGTTAGCATAGGTATGCTTATCTATTCCATAGTAAGGCTGTGCCTTGGTCATACCGTTTCCGGCTGGACCAGCCTTATAACCTCTATTTGGGCAATAGGCGGCTTGCTTATGATATCCGTGGGAGTGGTCGGCGCTTATGTGGGCAAGATTTATTTGGAAGCTAAGGGCAGACCCAGATTTATTATTGAGAAGTACTTGGAAGAGGACGAAAAGAAATAATATATGTGGCACCCCATAAAGCATTTTGTTACAATAACCAAGCACAGGCACAAAGTTATTGCTCATTGCAAAAAGGCAGGCATTCTTTGGCAAGGCTTGCGACACGACTTATCAAAATACACCCCTGTAGAGTTTATTGCAGGTGCTAAGTACTATGTGGGCACACGCAGTCCCAACGAGATAGAGCGTGTAAAGTTTGGATATTCCAAGGCGTGGCTACACCACAAGGGACGCAACCGCCACCATTTTGAGTATTGGCAGGACGCCATCCCTGCGGAAAAAAAGCCCCTTGCGCCGGTGGAGATGCCCATAAAATATGTGGCGGAGATGTTTTGCGACCGTGTTGCCGCAAGCAAGATATACAAAGGAAAAAGCTATACGGATGCCTCTGCTTGGGAGTATTATGCCCCTAATAGGGACAGGCTGCCTATGCACCCGAAGACGAAAGCTGTTTTGGAAAAATGGCTGTTGACATTAAGGGATGAAGGCGAGGAAAAAGCCTTTGCTTTGGTAAAACAAGAAATAAAAGCGAACATAAAAAATAAGGGCTAAAAGCCCTTATTTTTTATTCAAAACAGTTGACATAGTTTTGATTATGTGGTAATATAGTTTTATAAACCAGATAGGAGACTTTTCCCTATGAATCTTGAAGCTGTATATACCGCACCGAAATTTGACCTGGTAAAGGACTATATAAACGAAGCCGTAAAGAATTACGGAGACAACGACGCTTTTGTTATTAAAGAGAGAAACGGTGACGATATCTTTTATCGCCATATAAGCTATAGCCTTTTCAGCAAGCAGCTGCGTGAATTCGGCTGTGGGCTTTTAAGGCTGGGGCTTGGCGGCAAAAGAATTGCCGTTATAGGCGCAAACAGCTATGAGTGGTTGCTTACCTACATTTCCGTAATAAGCGGCGTAGGTATTATTGTCCCCTTGGATAAAGAGCTTACGGAAAGCGAACTTATGCTGTCATTAAAGCGCAGTAAGGCAGACGCCGTAGTGTTTGACAGCCTGCACGGCGAAAAAATGATAAAGCTTGCGGAAGGCAACGAGCTTGGCATAAAACACTTTATATCCACCAAAAAGCTTTACGACTCTATCCCATGCGTTAACGAAATTATAGAGCAGGGCACCTTATACAGCGGCACGGAATACGATGACTACAGCCCCGACCCCGACGAAATGGCTACCATAATCTTCACCTCGGGCACCACCTCCGCATCCAAGGCGGTTATGCTTTCCAACCGAAACATCGCCGCCAACCTGTTTGATCTGCTTTCCACGGAAAAGGTGTATCCCACCGACCGCAATTTGCTGTTTTTGCCTTTGCACCATACCTTTGGCTCTACGGGAGCACTGTTCTTCCTTTCCAGCGGTGCTACGAATATGTTTTGCGATGGACTGAGATACATACAGAAAAACCTTAGGGAATACAAAATTACCACCTTTGTGTGCGTCCCCCTGCTTCTTGAGTCTATGCACAGGGCGATAATTGCCAACATAGAAAAGAAAGGGATGACCGCTAAGGTAAACCTGGCAAAGAAGCTTAGCGGCGGTCTGCAAAAACTGCACATCGATGTGCGCCGCAAGCTGTTTAAGCCCATACTTGACGAGCTGGGCGGTGAGCTTAGATTTATTATAAGCGGTGCTTCCGCCATTAAAAGGAACGTTGCCAAGGGCTTTAACGACTTTGGTATACTAACCGTGCAGGGCTACGGGCTTACGGAAACCTCCCCCGTTTTGGCGGCGGAAAACGTGTATAATATGCGCTACGGCTCGGTCGGTAAGGTTTTCCCCTCGGTAGAGATCACCATTGAGGACCCAAATGAGGACGGCATAGGCGAAATAGTTGCAAAAGCCCCCAACGTTATGTTGGGCTATTACGAGATGCCCGACGAAACCGCCGCCGTGCTTAAGGACGGCAAATTCTACACAGGCGACCTTGGCAGAATAGACAAGGACGGCTTCCTATACATAACGGGCAGAAAGAAGAACGTAATAGTGCTTAAAAGCGGCAAAAACGTGTACCCCGAGGAGTTGGAAAGCACAGTAAGCAAGCTTCCCTACGCATCGGAAGTGCTGATATACGGCAAAACCAAGGGCGACAACTTCCTTATAGCATTAAAGCTTGTATACAACCCCGCCTACTTTAAGGACAAATACGGCGACATAGGCGAAGAAGATATAGCCGCCAAGATAAAAGAAGACATAACGGCTATAAACGAGGACTTGCCCCCCTACAAGCACATAAAGCACATAGATATACAAACCACCCCTATGGTAAAAACCTCTACTGCCAAAATCAAGCGTCACGAGGAGATAACACAGTAAGAATTACAACAAATCACCCCCCCGACAAAAAAAGCTTTTCGGTATTGTTCTGTACCGAAAAGCTTTTTATTATCTTTAATGTTCTATTCTGTCTCAGAGCTCTCTTCTCCGGAAAAGATATAATCGGGCGTAGTATCTTCAACAAGCTCGCCTTCTGCGGTAACTATCTTACCTTCTTCAAAATAGCCTGTGTAGGTTCTGCCGTCGGCGTAGAAGTACATACCCTTTACATTGTGGGAATGCTTGCCGTTTTCCAGCATTACAAAGTTACCTGCGGCGTCCTTTGCACGGGTATCGGGCTTGTCATTAATAAAGGGGCCGAAGTACTTGTCGCCGTTTGTATAATGAAGCTCGCCGTCTGCGCCCTCTTTTTTGTCATTAACCCAATAGCCCTTGTATTCTTCTACGTTAGTGCCGTCCTCAGCATCAGAGCTGTCCTCGTTAGCCAATTGCAGTTCGCCGTAGCCGTGACGTGCACCCTCGGAAAAACTGCCCGTGTATATAGAGCCGTTGTCCCATATACAAGTACCCTGACCATGAACAAGACCGTCCTTGTACTCGCCCTCGTAGGTCATACCGTCACGGGTCTCGGTAGCCTTTACAACGCTTTTACCTTTGCCGTGGGCAACGCCGTCTTTAAACTCACCTGTGTAAACGTCGCCGTTGGAATAATAACGCACGCCCTCACCGTTGATGGTGTCGTCTTCCCACTCGCCTTCGTAAACGTCACCGTTTGCAAAGGTCATCTTGCCGTCACCGTGGCGGCAAAGAAAATCTATATCGCCCACGTATTTACTGCCATCGTCAAAAGTGATAGTGTTGTTGGCTTTATCCAGGTATCCGTCGTTATCGCCGGGGTAGTTAAGGTAGCCCTTTACGGGCTGGCCGTTTTCAAACTTGCCGATAAACTTTATGCCGTTATCGGAGGTGATGCGGTAGCCCATAAGCAACACGGCAACAACGGTTAAAAGCACCAACACCAAGGCGCATATTATTACCATATAAATGGGATTCATCTTACGTTTCATACTGTGTCTGCCTTTCTTATAACCGTTATGCTATGCCCAAAAGCCTTGCCACCGTGGGATACACCGCCGCAAGCAATGCAGCCGCTATTGCCGCCACAGCAAACACCACAACCAGCACCCACGCCGAAGCCTCTGACTTGCTGAATTTTGCCGTCATCTTCTCCGCCTTTTCCTCGGCGATGTAATAAGCACCGTCCGCGGAAAGCACAGCACCGTCCTGCATTGACCCTTTCCTCAGCGCAAAGCGGCAAAGCATAGTGTCACAGCCAAGCTCCTTTAGGGTCTTAGCGTCCTGCGGGCTGAAAGCCTTAACCTTTAACAAGGCGGAAACAATTTTACCCACAACATTTTTGCTGTAAAAGGCGAATACCGAAGCCAACGCCGCACTGACAGCGCCGCACCATATAAGTGTTTCGGCTGAGTTGATAAAAAGCATAATTAAAACCGTCTTTCTTTAAAACAAAGGGATCAGCGGATCTCTTCCTTACCGCCCATATAGGGTCTGAGTGCAACGGGGATAGCAACGCTGCCGTCTGCACGCAAATTATTTTCGAGGAACGCAATAAGCATACGGGGAGGAGCAACAACGGTGTTGTTAAGAGTGTGTGCGTAATATTTCTTGCCGTCGCCGTCCACACGTATCTTAAGACGTCTTGCCTGTGCGTCACCAAGGTTAGAGCAAGAGCCAACCTCAAAGTACTTCTGCTGTCTGGGAGACCAAGCCTCAACGTCAACGCTCTTAACCTTAAGGTCTGCAAGGTCGCCGCTGCAGCATTCAAGGGTGCGCACGGGGATGTCAAGGCTACGGAACAAATCAACGGTGTTCTGCCAAAGCTTATCAAACCACTCCATACTGTCCTCGGGCTTACAAACAACTATCATCTCTTGCTTTTCAAACTGATGTATTCTGTAAACGCCTCTTTCCTCTATACCGTGGGCGCCCTTTTCCTTACGGAAGCAGGGGCTGTAGCTGGTAAGGGTCTGAGGAAGGGATTTTTCGGGAAGGATGGTGTCGATGAACTTACCTATCATAGAGTGCTCGCTGGTGCCGATAAGGAACAGATCCTCGCCCTCTATTTTATACATCATACTATCCATTTCCGCAAAGCTCATAACGCCGGAAACAACGTTGCTTCTTATCATATAAGGAGGAATGCAGTAGGTAAAGCCGCGGTCTATCATAAAGTCACGGGCATAGCTGATAACTGCGGAATGCAGTCTTGCAATGTCACCCATAAGATAGTAAAAGCCGTTGCCTGCAACACGTCTTGCGCTGTCCAGGTCAAGACCGTTGAAGCGCTCCATAATCTCTGCGTGATAAGGAATATCAAAATCGGGCACTACAGGCTCACCGTAGCGCTTAACCTCTACGTTTTCGCTGTCGTCCTTGCCGATGGGCACGGAGGGGTCTATAATGTTGGGGATACGCATCATAATATCCCTAACCTTCTCCTCGGTTTCCTTCTCTTCTATGTCAAGCTCGGCGGTTCGTGCGCCCTTAGCGGCTATCTCTGCCTTAAGCGCTTCTGCCTCATCCTTCTTACCCTGACCCATAAGCGCGCCTATCTGCTTGCTTGCCTTGTTGCGCTCTGCACGCAAAGCTTCTACTTCCTGCTTGATGGCACGAAGGCGCTTGTCAAGCTCGATAACCTCGTCAACCAAGGGAAGCTTGCTGTCCTGAAACTTGTTTTTGATGTTTTGTTTAACTATATCGGGGTTTTCTCTTACAAATTTAATATCAAGCATTTTAAATTCTCCTTAAATTTATTCGTTATCTTCAAAAAAGTTTTTACCGCAAAGCTTTTTAAGCAGTGCTTCCAGATCCTCGGTGCCGCCGTAGGAAAGCGCCAGCTTGCCGCCGCCCTTACCGTCACGGCTGATGGAAACACGCCTGCCCATGGTTTCGGAAATCCTGCGCTCCAACTGCTTATAATAGCTTTCCGCAACCCTGTCCTTTTCCTTGGGTGCGGGCGCTTCCAAAACCGACTTAACCAGCTTTTCTGTATCTCTTACGGAAAGCTGTTCTTTTATAACGTACTGTGCCTTGGCAAGCACCTCGTCCTCGGCAAGCTTATCGCAAAGAGGAAGCAGTGTTCTTGCGTGGCCGTAGCTCAAAGCGCCTTCCTCAACCAGCGCAAGCACGGACTGAGGTAATTTAAGTATACGCATTACGTTGGCAACCGCCGTACGGGATTTGCCCACACGGCTTGCCGCTTCTTCCTGGGTCAGTCCGTAGGTTTCTGTAAGTGCCTTATATCCGTTTGCTTCTTCAACGGGGTTAAGGTTTTCCCTTTGCAGATTTTCAATTAAAGAAAGCTCTGCCGCATCACCCTCGGAAACCTCTTTGACTATTACGGGTACTTCCGTAAGACCCAAAAGCTTGCTTGCACGCCAGCGGCGCTCGCCTGCTATTATCTCGTAAAAGCCGTTTGGCTTACTGCGAACCACTATGGGCTGAAGTATGCCGTGGCGGGATATGGATGCCGCCAGCTCCTCAAGCTGTTCACGCTCGAACTTGCGGCGTGCCTGCTTTGGGTTAGGTTCGATATCCATTACCCTAAGTAAGGTAACACCGCTGTTATCGCCGCCTACCTCTATATTATTGTCGGACAAAAGGGCATCAAGTCCTCTGCCCAGACCTTTTTTCTTAACTGCCATAAGCACCTCCGCATCTTTCGGCAAGCTCTGCCGCTATGCCGTCGTAGGCAACAGCACCCTTAGAGCGTTTGTCATAAACACAAATCGGCTCGCCGTAGCTGGGTGCCTCACTAAGGCGCACGTTTCTGGGTACGGGCACCTTAAACAGCTTTTCGCCAAAGTATTTCTTTATCTCACTTATAACCTGAAGTGTTAGGTTAAGTCTGCCGTCATACATATTAACAAGCACGCCAAGCAACGAAAGCTCGGGGTTGTAACGCTTTTGTATCTGCTTTATGGTCTGGGTAAGCTGACTTAAGCCCTCCAGCGAATAATACTCACAAAGCAAGGGCACGACCACCCCGTCCGCCGCAGTAAGAGCATTTATCGTGATAAGCCCCAAAGAGGGTGGGCTGTCTATAATTATGTAGTCAAATTCTTCCTTTATCTCGGCAAGTGCGTCCTTAAGGCGATACTCACGCCTTTCCTCTTCAACCAGCTCTATCTCCGCACCTACAAGGTTCATACCCGAGGGGATAACGTACAGGTTATCAAAGCGGGTTTTTTGCAAGGTCTCCTTAGCGGTTGCCCTGCGGATAAACAGGTCGTAAACCGAGTTGGCCGTCCCGCGCTTGCTTATACCAAGACCGCTGGTGGCGTTGCCCTGAGGGTCGCTGTCCACCAAAACCACACGGTTGCCCATAGCGGCAAGACAGGCGGCAATATTTACGGCGGAGGTGGTTTTACCCACGCCGCCCTTTTGGTTGGCAAATACAATTGTTTTAATTTTAGCCATAAAACACCGACTTTCTCCCACTTATCTTTTTACAGTATAACAAAACATAAAATAAAAGTCAACAGTTAAAAACCGCAAATATAAAAGCTTGACAATTCCTGTCAAGCTGATATAATAAAAACAAGGTGTTACCTTATACGGTAGGCGGTTTAATCCTGCCCCCGAAAGGGGGAATTGCTTATGGATTACTTAATGGCATTGATTATTATATTAATACTGTTAAACGAACTTCAAGGCAAAAAGAAATAACCGCCCGTCGTCCAAACTAAGCGGTTATATCTTTTAACCATTTTGTTGGGGCAAACCGTCTATCGGTAACACCCTTTCTATATACATTATAGACACTAAACGGAGCGTTGTCAATAGGTCTGTGAAAAAAACGCCTATTTTAGAAGCAAAGCTTGCCGTCCGGCAATTTATCACTAAACATAATCAAGTTCGATGTAACCTTTTCCTTTTCCGTAAGTGGCTTAAAGGTACCGTTTTTATAGAGAATATCCATAAGCATTAAAGCTACCGTTGAACTTATAAGCCCTCTCACTCCCCATGTAATAATCAAATCCTGCATTTGCGGAGGATAGTATTTAGCTTCATTAACGGCATATTCCAAAGCAAGATCCGCAAATCGTTCTTTATGCTCGTCGCTTAACGTCGGAATCTTTGCAAAAAACTCTGTTTCCGAGCCATTAACCATCATAATATTTACCTTGTTTTCCTCGGTTAAGAATCCTCTTTCTTTAAGCCGCGCATACTTTTCAGCGTTTGCGGCATTATCAGCAAGCGTACCGTTTAAGAACTCATACAGGTACTCATAATCCACAGTCAGGTTGTTTTCCCAAGCACCCGTACGAGAGGAATAGCGAGTATCCATCGACCAAGAAAAAACAGCCGGATACTTTTGCGAACTCCTTATCATATCTCCGCATGCATAGTATGACGGCAATTCAAGCGTAGATTTGTAATCCAAGTCTTCCTGCTCGGAATTAAGATGAACAAAAGCAATATATTCCCCACCGCCCGTTGTCTTAATCATATATTTTGACAAATCCTTTTTAATGGGAATGCCGCATTTGTTAACCACCCCGTAAAAAATTGCAGCCGCCTCTAAAAGCTGACGGTTTCCACCCGGGATATAAACGTCCTTTACATCCTCCATTGCTTTTCTTACAAGAGGAACGTAATCTTTTGCCAAAAACTGCGCTATATTGATCTGTGTTTTTAGTTTGTTCTCGTGAAGTTCCAAAGAAAATTTTTCTGCATCAAACTTTACAAAGGTTGTATATCTATCATCGGTTGTTTTTACAAGGAAGCCGTTCTCCTCGAGATAATCAATTTTATCTTCAATAAAAACCGGTGTCAAACCAAGTTCTTCTGCAATTTCTTTCTTGTTTTTAGGGGTATAATAAACGCTGTAAACAATATTAAGATTAAGTTTATCTCCAAGGAAAACTTCAGTTGCATTGTTTTTGCCCGGATTGCCGCTATGCCCAAAGCCTTTTGCCGTAATAGGAGAAAGACCTAATTTGCCAATTTTTCTTTCCAATCCAAAACCCTCCTTAAGTTCTGTTCTTGCTTTGTTAAGATGCCATTTTACAGTTCCCTCGGGGATACCCATTTCCTTTGCAATTGTGGAAATGGGCCTGTTTTTGTAATAAAAAGAATAAACTATAAAGCGACGTTTTTTTGTTAAGAACGCTACTTCTCTACGCAGCTCTTTAATTTTGTCCTCAAGCTCTTCCGAGAAATAGTTCTCATAAAAAGGAATTTGCAAACCGTCTATGGAAATCCCCTCTTGTTTTTTCTTGAAAGCAACATACTTAGAGTATGTATGATAACAGATACGCCACACATAGCCTTCTGTATTGATGATACCATCAGCTTTAAGCAAAGAGATGTAAACCTCCTTGACTATCTCCGCGCACAAGTCCTCTGCCTCATCATAAGAGAAAGCTTTTTTTATAGAAAAGGCATATATTTTTTTGAAATATTCTGTTATAAGCTTATCCGCTGTTTGTTTATCCATGTCTATTACTCCGACGCCGTTTGATTATATAGTGAGAAGAAAACAAAAAAGGTTGGCGACATTTTGAAATTTTATGTAAAAAGCGATACGTTTTCCATCCGTATCGCTTGCTATTGTTTTTTTGTATGTTTGTTAAAAACGGCTGTTGCTACCACCGCCAATGCAACGCCTGCAGAATCGATAAGCACGTCTTTTACCGATGCGCCCCGTTTTGATATAAGCTGTAAGCTTTCATCTATCGAAGCCGCAAACACCGACACCGCCGCCGCCAAAAGGCAAGCACTGCGGTACTGTTTACAAAAACGGGACACAAGCAGATACATAAGCAGGCACAGCACAAAAAACTCAAAGATATGCGCCGCCTTGCGCACAACTATCTCGGCAACCGCCTCGGTATTACCGCTAAAGCCCAACGCTGTAAGCACACGGCGAAGAAAGCCCTCCGCCCCTTCGCTTTGGTCGGCGGAAGCGGCGCGGTCCTTCAAGGAGTTTGAAAATATAAAAGCAAGCCAAGCTATATTTGCTACGGCAAGCGCCACGGTCTTCCTCATAGCTTCTCCGCCTGTAAAAGCAGTTCTGCGGCGGCATCTCTTGCGGCAACGCCAACGTCTATGCCGCCGATAATGCGGGATATCTCCTCTATCCTGCCATCTTTGTCCAGCGCCTTCACATAGCTTTGGGTCCTGCCCTCCTCACTGCGCTTGCGCACAAGCAGATGAGTGTTAGCCAATGCGGCTATCTGGGCAGAGTGGGTGACGCAGAACACCTGTGTACCCTTGTAGGTAAGCTTTTTAAGGGCAACACCCGTCTTTTGCGCCGTCTTGCCGGAGATGCCCGTATCTATCTCGTCAAACACCATCGTACCAGTAGGTGCGGCATCGGCGGTAACGGTCTTAAAGGCAAGCATTATTCTTGACAGCTCACCGCCCGATGCAATTTTGGAGAGGGGCTTTGGTGTTTCCCCTGCATTGGCGGAAATAAGCAGCTCCGCCTCGTCACAGCCGTCGGCGGCAGGCGTTTTTTGAATGATCCGCGCCTTTATGGTCACGGAAGGCATATCCAGCTCTGCAAGGCAGGAGGCAAGCTCGCCCTCCAGCCTTGTTGCCGCCGCTTTGCGCCCCGCACTAAGATGTGCGGCGGCGGCGGTCAACCCGTCGTATGCCACCTTCTTTTCTTCTTCCAAATCCTCTATTAAGGTATCGCTGCTTTCTATCTCCTCAAGCTCCTTAAGCAAGCCGTCACGGGCGGTAAGCAGCCCCTCAAAGTCCGTACCGAAACGGCGCTTAAGCACCGCAATGGTCTCAAGACGGCTTTCCACCTTGTCAAGCTTTTCTGCGGCGGCGTCTGCATCCACCTCGGACGCAGAGCGCAAGGTATCGGCGATGTCATCTATCTCACACTTAACACTTTCAAGGCGTTCAAGCAGCTCTGCCCCCTCAGGCAAAGCGTCTTTTATTCTGTCAATGGCGTTTATGGCGGCGTAAAGTCGCTCATCGGCGGAACGGCTCTCCCCATAAAGCTGACCGTATGCTTCGGCGGCGGCGGCGGAGATTTTTTCGGCACTTCTCAGCCTTAGTCTTTCGCTTTGCAAAAGCTCCTCTTCGCCCGACCTTAGCTGTGCCTTCTTAAGCCCTTGCAGCTTATATTCTATCATCTCCTTGCGGAAAGCGGCGTCCGCAACCCTCTCCTTAAGCTCCTCCAGACGTGCGCAAAGCTCGGTATACCGAGTGTACCTTTCTTTGTATATTGACAACACGTCGGCGTTGCCTGCGTAGCTGTCGATAAGAGGCAAATGACGGCTGCTGTCCGCCAGCAGAAGGGTATCCTGCTGACCGTGGATATTTATAAGCAGCTCTGCCACCGACCTGAGACGGGAAGAAGGCACCTGCCTGTCCCCTATTTTTGCACTGCTTCTGCCATCGGCGGCAACACGGCGGCTAAGATACAAAGCACCGTCCTCGTCGGGGTGCACACCAAGAGCTTCCAGCTTTACAAGGGTATCCTCGTCAAAGTCCTCAAAACAGCCCTCCACAAAGGCATAGCTTTCCCCACTGCGTATCAGCTCCCTGTCGCTTCTGCCTCCGCAAAGGAGGGAGATAGCGTCAATAACTATACTTTTACCCGCGCCCGTCTCACCGGTCAGCACGGTAAAGCCTTCGCCGAATATCAGTGTTGTTTCCTTTATTAAAGCAACGTTTTCGATATGAAGAGAGGAAAGCATAAAAGAACCTCTTAGTTTATTTTAAAAGTCCGCCAAGGGTAGCGGTAATGGATTTTGCAAAATCATAGTCACGGGCAACGATAAGCATAGTGTCATCACCGGAGAGGGTGCCGACAACACCGTCCAGATGCATACTGTCCACGGCAACGCCTGCGGCACTGCCCATACCTGCGTAGGTCTTAAGAACAACGATATTGCAGGCGCAATCCACCCTGTAGACCGCCTCGGTAAAGATGGTCTTAAGCTTGGTGGCAAAATCCCCGTCGCTTTGTGCGGCAGGTGCGGAGGAGTACTGATAACCGCCCTTGTCAGAGGTTTTGACTATTTTAAGGTCACGTATATCACGGGACACGGTAGCTTGAGTAGTGTCAAAGCCCATAGCCTTGAGCTCATCCAACAGCTCCTCTTGCGTACGTACGGTTTTTCTTTGTATAAGGTCAAGTATTGCCGCATGTCTTTGTGATTTTTTCATAATTTACAGCTCCTTTTTTACCCTTGGTTGCCTACGCCGAATTTTTTGAAAAGAGTTGTGGCGAAGGGCACATTCTTAAGCCGTATAAGGCTTACATATTTTTGCGATTTTGTAACGGTTACGGAAACTTCATTATCGTTTATGCGGAAATAAGCTCTGCCATCCACGGTAAGTACCGCCTCGGCACGGCGTGCAGAGGGAATATTCACCTTTATTACGGAATTTGGGCCAAAAACCAGACTGCGTGCCAATTCCAAGGAATGAGAGCATACAGGCGTGGTTGCAATAACCTCCACCGAAGGGTCGATAACAGGGCCGCCTGCCGCCATAGAATAGGCGGTAGAGCCTGTGGGAGTGGCGATGATAAGCCCGTCCGCCCTGTAATTGCTGACCAAGTTGCCGTCACAGCTTACAGAAAAATCCGCCAGACGGGTAATGATACCGCGGGTTATTGCCGCCTCGTTAAAAGCATGGGAAAAGAAAAGTTGTTTGCCTGCCTTGCTTATGCTTACGTCCAGCATCATCCGCTTTTCCAAGCGGAAATCACCTGTGGCAAGGCGGGAAAGCATATCAACCTCGCTTTCCTCCAGCTCGGTTATATATCCAACGTGGCCGAAGTTTACACCTATTATGGGAACATCCGCCTCGGCGGCACGTTTGGCAACGCTAAGCACCGTACCGTCACCGCCGAAAACTATTGCGGCATCGCAGGATTTAAAAAGCGCATCCAACTCGATAGGCATAACACCGCCGCCCAGTGCCGCAAACATCTCTGCACGGCTTGGCTCGGCATAGCACTCTATACCGCTGTTGCCGAGTATTTGAGCTACCCTTGAAGCACAGCGCAATGCGCCGCTTTTGCCTGTGTTAGGCACCAAGGCAACTTTACGTATCATAATAAATCACCCCTGCTTATTACTGCTTGTAAAACAGCGCAAGATGCTCGGTATTCCCTTTACTGCCCTTTATGGGGGAAGGTACTGTCTTTACAAGGCTGAAGCCGTTGTCCTCGGCGGCAAGCTTTAGCTTTAAAAGCACCGCCGCAAGCAGGCTTCCGTTTTTATCCTTAACTATACCGTTTTTGCCCACGTTTTCTCTGCCCACCTCAAATTGAGGCTTTACAAGCGTTATAAGAGGTGCGCCCGATTTTAGTATACGGAAGAGGGCCGGATATATTAAGGTTTGGGAAATAAAGGACACATCCATTACTGCGCCGTCGATGGCATCAGCAAAATCCGAAGCATCAAGCTCCCTTGCGTTAGTGCCCTCCATATTGACAACCCTTGCATCTGTTTTTAGGCTTTTGTGCAGTTGGTCCCTGCCCACGTCAACGGCATAGACCTTTAGGGCACCGCCCTCCAGCAGGCATTGGGTAAAGCCCCCTGTGGATGCGCCTATATCTGCAAAAACCATGCCCTTAGGGTCAATATCAAAGGCAGAAAGTGCGGCACGAAGCTTTTGCCCTGCACGGGATACGTCTGCACTTGCCGCTTCCGTAAGGCTAAGCTGCTCGTCCTCACCTATAAGCTGAGAAGGTTTCTCCACAGCCTTGCCGTCTACCAAAACAGCCCCTTCTTTTATCAGCGCCCTTGCCTTACTGCGGCTTTCGCAAAGACCCGCAAGGCAAAGAGCTACGTCCGCCCTTTGTTTTTCCATATATATTATCCTTATTATCTGAGTTTACTTTCTATTTCTGCCGCCATTTGTTCAGGTAAGAAGCCGCAATCCTCAAACAGGCGCGCCGTGTCACCGTGAGGCACGAACCTGTCCTCCACCGCACGGATCGCTGCGGTTTTGCCCATCATCTGCCCCTTTTCGCACATAGTGGCAAGGACACGCTCTGCAAAGCCGCCGCTACGCACTCCTTCCTCGGCAAAATAGAGGAATGTGCAAGGCGCAAGCAGACGGAAAAGTTCCTCACAGTTAAGAGGTTTCAACCGCAGAATTTTTACCACACGCACACCGATGCCTTTTTCCGCAAGCATCTGTGCCGCCTTAACAGCGTTGCCGCACAGCCTGCCGTAGCTTATAACTGCCACCTTAGTGTCGGTACCGAAGTCCCCGTAAAACATATTGCCGCTGTCGGCAGAGGTATATATACTGCGGTCGTAGCTTTGCTCGCCCCCACGTGGATAACGCACGGCAGTAAGCGTATTAAACTCGAAGCCCTTTGCCATACTGTAGCGCATATCCTCATAGCTTTCGGGAGAATAAACCTCCACAGAAGGGGTCTGAAGCAAGAAGCCCACGTCAAACAGTCCGTGATGGGTAGGACCGTCCTCTCCCACTATACCTGCCCTGTCAAGGGCAAGAACAAGAGGCAGACCCTGAAGCGCCACGTCGTGTATCAGTTGGTCGTAAGCGCGCTGTGCGAAGGTGGAGTACACCGCAAAAACAGGGTGCATTTCGCCTGCGGAAAGCCCCGCACAGAAGGTCATTGCGTGTTCCTCGGCTATGCCCACGTCGCTGAAGCGATCGGGATAACGGGCGGCAAAATCTTTAAGTCCCGTCCCCTCGCACATAGCAGCGGTAACGGCGTACAGCTTTTTATCCTCGCCGCCCCGTCTTGCCATTATGTCGCCAAACACGGAAGAAAAGCTTTCGCCCGATTTGTACTCGCCGCCCTTGGGCACTCCGTGGTATTTTTCGGGTTGCTCCTCTGCAGGGGAGAAGCCCTTACCCTTTTGGGTGCGCACGTGGACGATGCTTACGCTTTTATCACGCATTGCATCCCTAAGCACGCCCTGCATACGCTTTATATCAGAGCCGTCAACGGGCCCGTAGTAATGCAGACCCAAGTTTTCGAACATATTATCCCGCCATACAAGCCGCTTGAAGAAATTCTTCATACCCCTTGTCATTTTGGTAAGAGGCTTGCCCACAAGAGGGATGGCGGCGAAGAACTTTTTAAGCCTATACTTAAAGCCCAAATATCTTGGGTTGGTGCGAAGTCTGCCCAAATAAGTATTAATGCCGCCCACACTGGGAGAAATAGACATTTCGTTATCGTTAAGAACGATTATAAGTCTTACGCCCTTGCCGGAGATATTGTTAAGCGCCTCATATATCATACCGCCGGTAAAAGCGCCGTCGCCTGCCACGGCAACGGTATAGTTGCGCTTGCCTGCCTGCTTATCCGCAAGGGCAAGCCCTAAAGCGGCAGAGATGGAAGTGCTTGCGTGGCCTGCACCGAAGCTGTCATGCTCGCTCTCTCTGCGGCGGGGGAAGCCCGATATACCGCCGTATTCTCTTAAAGTATCAAAATCCTTGTTCCTGCCCGTAAGGAGCTTGTGGGCATAGGCTTGATGTCCCACGTCCCATATTATCCTGTCATAGGGCGATGAAAACACGGAATGAAGGGCTACGGTAAGCTCCACCGCACCAAGATTGGAGGACAAATGTCCGCCGTTGTTGATCGCCACGGTCAGAAGCTTTTCTCTAAGCTCTCCTGCAAGGGTATTCAATTCTTCCACGCTCATACGCTTAAGAGGCGCAGGCGAGTTTAAATTTTCAAGAATACTCATAAGCCACCGTTTATATTATACACCAAATGCATAAAAATGCAATAGTTATACAAAATTTCCTGTATATTGCACAAATTCAGTTGTTTCTTTCCAGCAAATATTCACAAAGCGCAAGCAGTCTCTCACCGCTTTCGCCGCCTATCTCCCTTGCGGTAGCGGCGGCACGGTCGCTGTATTCCTTTACCAAAGCTTTTGCTTTTTCAAGACCGTAAAGACTTACGTAAGTATTTTTACCGTCAGCCGCATCCTTGCCGGGGGTCTTGCCAAGCACCTCTGCGGTGGAAACCGCATCCAGCACGTCGTCCTTTATCTGAAAGGCAAAGCCCAGATCCGTAGCAAAGCTTTCGGCAAGCAGACGCTTATCTTCGCTAGCAGATGCGGCAACACAGCCCATATTTGCCGCCGCACGGATAAGTGCCACGGTTTTAAGTCTGTGGGTCTTTTTCAACATTTCTGCATCGCAGGGATGGCCCTCGATGTGCAGGTCCAATTGCTGACCGCCGCACATACCGTCAACGCCTGTGCCCTTTGCAAGAAAGGCAACAGCGGCGGCGTTTTGCTGCATAGAGCAAAATATATTGGTCGATGCAACAAAAAAGCTTTCTATAATCAACGCGTCCCCTGCCAAGATGGCAGTATATTCCCCAAACGCCTTGTGGTTGGAGGGCTTGCCGCGCCTCATATCATCGTTATCCATAGCGGGCAGGTCGTCGTGTATAAGAGAAGCGGTTTGCATAAGCTCCAATGCGGCGGCGTAAGCAACCGCGCTTTCCTCGCTGCCGCCGAAAGCCTTACACATCTCTATGCACAAATAGGGACGGATACGCTTCCCCCCTGCAAAAACAGAGTACTCCATAGCCTCCGCCAGTTTTTCGTAGCCGCTGCGGTCCACGCCCTTTGCCCTTAGTGCCTGCCTCATCCTTTTTTCAACCGTTTCGGCAACACGCTTAAGCTCTGCAACAAATGCCTCCTTCATAGCGGCTCCTCCTTACTGCTTATTTTCAAAGGGTACGGTGTTGCCGTCCTCGGTAACCTTAAGCACCCGTTGTTCTGCGCCGGTCAGCGCCTTCTCACAAAAATCCACCAGGCTTTTGCCCTCCTCAAACAGGGCAAGCATAGTATCAAGAGGGGCTTTGCCCCCTTCAAGCTCTCTTACCACCTGCTCCAAACGTGCAAGTGCGTTCTCAAAGGTCATTTCCATAAAGCTCTACCTTTCCGACGGTGGCATCTGCCCTACCGTCTGCCATTTTAAGCACAAAGCTTTGCCCTTCCTTCAAGGCAGAAACGCCTGTTAAGGTGTTTCCCTCGCTGTCGCACACCGCCGCATAGCCGCGGTCCAGCACGGACATAGGGTCAAGGATGGCAAGTCTGTCCTTTAATGCGGAAAGCCGCATATTCTGCAAGCCTACAGCCCGTACTGCCGCCGAACTGAGACGGGGTTTAAGAGACTGGGTTTGCTGTTTTATAAGCTGTAATTTACGCTCTGTTGCCGTGTGCAAACGCCGCTCATTGTCCGCTATACGAAGCCGCAGGTCGTCAAAGCCCGCCGTTGGCGACCTAAGCGCCCGACTTTGCTTAAGGCTTTCAAGCAGTCGCCTTTCGGTGCTGATGCGTGCGCCCACAAGGGTACGCATACGGGCAAGCGCATTTTCAAAACGGCGTATTATATCACGGCTGTCGGGGAAGACAAGCTCCGCCGCCGCAGAGGGCGTAGGCGCCCTTAGGTCTGCCGCAAAATCGCAGATGGTAAAATCAGTCTCGTGTCCTACCGCAGAAACCACGGGGACTGCCGATGCGGCAACGGTACGTGCAAGCAGTTCGCTGTTAAACTCCCACAGCTCCTCCACACTTCCGCCGCCTCTGCCTATAATAATTACGTCAACTTTTTTTGTTTTATTAAAGTACACCACGCCTGCGGACAAGGTCTCCGCCGCACCGACGCCCTGCACCAAGGAGGGATAAACCGTTACCTCTGCCGCAGGAAAACGCCGTGCCGCCACGTTTATTACATCCCTTACAGCCGCACCCGTCGCGCTGGTTATTACGCCCACACGCATAGGTATCTTGGGCAGGGGCTTTTTACGCTCGGAAGAGAACAACCCCTCCGCCGCCAGCTTCCGCTTAAGCTGTTCCAGGGCAACGTACAAGGCGCCCTCTCCGTCAGGTTGGATGCTGTCCGCATATAAAAGGTACTGACCGCCCGAGGGGTACACGGAAATTCTGCCCGTGCAAAGGACCTTCATACCGTTTTCGGGCTTAAAGCTTAGCTTTTCCGCACGGCTTTTGAACATAACTCCCCTCAGGGTGGCATACTCGTCTTTAACAGTAAAAAATATATGTCCCTTGCCCGACGGTGCGGAAAGATTGGATATCTCACCTTTTACACTGACAGCCTTAAGCTGAGGCGATGCCTCCAGATAGCTTTTTATAAAGCCCGTAAGCTCGCCGACGGTGTAGATGTGTTCCATTACTCCTCACCCTTAAGGGCCTTATCTATACCGCCTGCAACGCCGTTGGCAAAGGCGGCACTCTCCTCACCGTCAAACTTTTTAATAAGCTCCAGCGCTTCGTTAACGGCAATTTCCGTTTCCAGTTCGGTAAACA
Organism: Oscillospiraceae bacterium; assembly: GCA_015064945.1. Lineage (GTDB taxonomy): Bacteria > Bacillota > Clostridia > Oscillospirales > CAG-382 > SIG636. The sequence continues at coordinate 47,167 of SVRF01000008.1, forward strand.
TCATTTCATAAGTGCAAAGGCGAAGCGCCGTGCGGGTAACACGGGAGATACGGTTGCTGTCCCACTTGATAAGCGCCTTATCCAGCTTTTCGTCCACGGCGGCAAGATTTTCGGTAACGCCCACAAACAAACCCTTGCCGAAGCCGCTTATCTTCATTTCGCGGGCTTCTGCGGCAAGTGCCAAAATCTCCTCTGCGCCGTCCTCTTTAAAGCTCTGTTCAAACAGTAAAAGGAACGCCGCTTCTCTTGCTTCTCTTCTTGTCATAAGTATATCCTCCTCTTTTGCCCGCAGGCAAACGGCATTATTATCCAAATTAAACCATATTGAGTATAGCAAACACAGGGCTTTTTGTCAAGAAAAATGAGCGCAAAACCCTTGCAATAGCTGAAAAAATATAGTATAATGTAGAGAATATATTGATACTAAAAGGAGAAGTTTTAAAATTCTATGAAAAAAGGCATATTTGAAGGCAAAAAAAGACCTGTTTTGGTTATAGTAATGGACGGTGTGGGCGAAACTCCCAATAAGGACGGTAACGCTGTTTTCGCCGCTAACACCCCCACCCTTGACGCACTTGACAGAGACTGTATGAAGTTTTCTCTTAAGGCCCACGGTACCGCTGTTGGTTTGCCCGGTGATGACGATATGGGCAACAGCGAGGTTGGTCACAACGCTCTCGGTGCCGGTCAGGTTTTTGCACAGGGCGCAAAGCTTGTTACCGAAGCTATTGAGACGGGCAGAATGTTTGAGGGTAAGTCCTGGAAAAGCGCTGTGGAAAAAGCGACCGCAGGCGGCACTCTTCACTTTATCGGCTTGTTCTCCGACGGTAATGTTCACTCCAACATAAGCCACCTTCAGGCTATGATAGAAAAGGCAAAGGCCGAGGGTGTTGCAAAGGTACGCATACACATACTGCTCGACGGCAGAGATGTTGGCGAGACCAGCGCACTTGAATACGTTAACCCCTTTGAAGACTTTTTGGCAAGCCTTAACGATGCGGGCTTTGACGCACGCATAGCATCCGGCGGCGGCAGAATGACCATAACTATGGACAGATATGAGGCTAACTGGGCAATGGTTGAAGCAGGTTGGCAGACCCACGTGCTTGGCGAGGGCAGACAGTTTGCATCTGCCAAGGAAGCGGTTGAGACCTACCGTGCAGAGACAGGCAAGATAGACCAGGATCTGCCCGCATTTGTTATCGCAGAGGACGGCAAGCCCGTAGGCACCATTGAAGACGGCGACGCTGTTATATTCTACAACTTCCGCGGCGACCGTTCCATAGAGATATCCCGTGCTTTTGAAGAGGCAGAGGTTCCCTTTGACAGAAAGCGTGTTCCCAACGTGTTCTACGCAGGTATGCTTGAATACGACGGTGACAAGCACATCCCCTCCAACTACCTTGTAGCGCCCCCTGAAATAAGCAACACCATGGGCGAGCATCTTGCAAAGTCAGGCATAAAGCAGCTTGCCATAAGCGAAACCCAAAAGTACGGCCACGTTACCTATTTCTGGAACGGTAACAGAAGCGGTTGCTTTGACGAAAGCCTTGAAGAATATATTGAAATCCCCTCTGACGTGGTTCCTTTTGAACAGCGTCCTTGGATGAAGTGTGCAGAGATAACCGATGTGCTTATCGAAAAGCTTGAAAGCGGCAAGTTTGACTTTTTGCGTGTTAACTTCCCCAACGGTGATATGGTTGGCCACACAGGCAGCTTTGACGCTACCGTTGTAAGTATGGAAGCCCTTGACCTTTGTCTTGCGCGTATACTTGCGGCTGTTGACAAGGCAGAGGGTGTTGCCATAATCACCGCTGACCACGGCAACGCAGACGAGATGTACGAAATAGACAAGAAGACAGGCAAGGCTAAAGTAGGAGCAAGCGGCAAACCCAAGGCTAAGACCAGCCACACCCTTAACCCTGTTCCCTGCTACATCTACGACAAGTTCTACTCTGACAAGTACGAAGCGGCAGAAGGCAGCTTCGGCTTGGCAAACGTTGCGGCTACCGTATTTGATATGTTAGGGCTTGAAAAACCCGCTATGTGGGAACAGAGCCTTATTGACCTTAAATAAGCTTTTATAAAACCGAGGGGCGGCACACCCCGCCCCTCAGTTTAAACTAAGTAAATGATTTTGGTGTATGTTAAAGGCTGTAAAAGCTTTGCGGCTTTTAACACATATCAAAAAAACAGGAGAGATTACTATGCTTTTGGATCTGGTAGGAGGCAGCGGCGACGTTAAGACCGCATTTATAAGCCTTTTGTTATCCCTGCCCGTAATACTGCTTGCCCTTACCGTGCACGAGTTTGCCCACGGATATGTGGCGTATCTTTGCGGTGACAGTACCGCAAAAGCCTTTGGCAGGCTTAGCCTTAACCCTATGAAGCACCTTGACCCCTTCGGTGCCTTGTGTATGCTTATTGCAGGCTTCGGCTGGGCAAAACCCGTACCCGTTAACACCCGTTATCTGCGCAAGCCCAAGCGTGATATGATGCTTGTTGCCTTGGCAGGCCCTGCGGCAAATTTTCTGTTGGCGTTTCTTGCCGCTGCAGTAACTGCGCTTATTGAAGCGTTGGCGGCAAAATACGATATGTTTTTAATATTCGGCAACATGGTTTACTATACGGACAACATAGGTCTTGCCCTTTACTTTGTGTATATAGTGTTCCGCACCATGGTTATGCTTAACATAGGGCTTGGTCTGTTTAACCTTATCCCCCTGCCTCCCCTTGACGGTTCCAAGATCTTGGCAGGGCTGTTGCCCTCTCACCTGGCAATGCGCTACGTACAGATAGAGCGCTACACAAGGCAGATATTCCTTGCCGTTATGCTGCTTAGCTTTACAGGCGTGCTTAGCATTTTGCTTAGTCCCCTGAACTGGGCAAGAGGGGCTATAGAGGACGTTTTTATAGGACTGTTTGAGTTTTTGTTTAAAGGAATAGGTTAAAATGGAAAACTTAAACCTTAAGGTAGAGCATTTTGAAGGCCCTTTGGATCTGTTGCTTAACCTTATAACAAAAAACAAAATAGATATTTTTGATATCCCCATAGCAGAGATTGCCGAGCAGTATATGGCGTACATCGACAGTATGCGTGCTTTGAATATGGAGATAACAAGCGACTTTATACGTATGGCGGCAGAGCTTATGCTTATAAAGTCCAAGATGCTGCTGCCCAAGCAGGCGGAGGCGGAGGACCCCCGTAAGGAGCTTGTTGACAGTCTGCTTGAGTACAAGCGCGCCAAGGAGTTGGCGGCGTTTTTGAAGCTGCAAAGCGAAACCTATTACGACCGCTTTACCAAAGCACCCGACGAAGGGGACGGCATATACAGCAGGGAGCACGCGGTATCCCTTTTGACCGAAGCCTTTGAGCGTATACGCATACGCCGTGAAGGCAAGCCCGATGCGCCCGTAGAGCTGTTTGACAAAATAGAAAACGAGCGCTATTACACCGTCAACGAAAAGATAGTGTTTATTATACGCTTTATGTTCCGCAAGGAACGTGCAGGTGAGGAGGCGGAGTTCAGCGAGCTGTTTGAGCGCTGTCACAGCCGTAACGAGATAATTGCCATATTCCTTGCATTGCTGGAGCTTGTTAAAAGCGGCAGAATAGATATACGCAAACAGCGAAACGAGCTGTTTTTGATACTGTCCAAAACGCACACGGAGGGTATAAAGTGAAACTTCAAAAAG
>SVRF01000059.1 GCA_015064945.1 Oscillospiraceae bacterium
GCGAACGAAGTGAGCAATGGGGTGTTTTCTCGCCTCGGTTCGTCTCGCGGGGTCCCCGTTGCGAACGAAGTGAGCAATGGGGTGGTGTGAGCACTCTTTCTCAGCACTCTGCCAAGCTGATGACAAGTTTGTCATCAGCTTGAGGGGCTGTTGCTTTTTGCAACAGCCCCTTTTAATTATCTTACTCGGAAGCTTCTGCAGAAGAAGCGTCGGTGCTTTCTGCTGCGCTTTCTTCACCCTCTGCTTCTTGGAAGGCTACAACAGTGTATGCCTTGTCGCCGCCAAATGCCTTAAGGGTGGGAAGGAAGTTCTTACGTTCCTTCTGGATGCCCTGAAGGGTACCGGAGGAGTTGAACATTGTGCTGTAGGTGTAGAACACAAAGCCGTCGTTCTTTTCCATTGCGGCAATGTATTCAAGCTGACGCTTGGTAACGTCATCGTGTTCTGCGTATTCCTTAAAATCAGACTGGTTCTTAGCGTTAATTCTGTAGATACCGATACCGATAATAAGTCTTACGTCATCGCTGGTACAAAGGTTACGCCAAGCCTCACAGCAAATGTCGAATTTGCTTGCCGTGGAAGGATGCTCGAAGCCCCAGTATACCTGAGGAACGATGTAATCGCAATAACCCGTTACGGAGCACCAAGTATTAACATCTGCATAAAGAGCGTTAAGGTTGTTGTGGATATTACCGGCAGGAGAGATACCGAACCAAAGGGTGGAGTCTACAGCGTGAACTGCATCGTACATACCCTTAACAAGCTTGTTAACCTGTTCCAAACGGTAAGCACGGCGGCTAAGCTCTTCAATGCCGTAATCGTAGTTGTCCTTAACGGTTTCCCAATGAACTCTGTCAAAGTTTGCGTCCATAGTGGGATAGAAATAGTCGTCGATATGTACAGCGTCTACGTTATAGTTGGTGCAGATTTCGGTAACGCCGTCCCAAACAAGCTGTTGGTTTTCTTCAACACCGGGGATGAGATACATAAGGTCGCCGGACTGAGAAAGGTTGGAAGCACGCTTTGCCTCGTCCTTGTACCACTGGGTAAGAGGATACTGCTCGCCGCAGTTGTTAAGATTGATACCTGCCATAAGACGCATGGGGTTAACCCAAGCGTGGAAGGAAAGACCGTAAACGTGTGCGGTTTCTACAAATATCTTAAGCATATCGTACTCGAACTCGTTGCCGTATTTACCAACAACATAGTAAGAGGGTGCGTAATACTCGGAGGGATAGAAGCTGTCGCCGTTGGGACGAACCTGAACTATAATGGTGTTAAAGCCCGCGTCTGCAATGCCCTTGCAGATCTTGTCAATTATACGGGTAAAGTTTTCTTCGGGCTTCTGCTTGCTGCCTGCAGCGTAAATGCTGTTCATGCTGAACTGGTCAAGCCAAATGCCGCGCATACTGTCATAGTTAATGCTTACGTATTCGGAGTCACGCTGAGCCTTGCCGTCAGCATCGGTGTCGCTGAAGGTATCAGCAGGGATGCAATGGAGACTGGGCTTGGGAGTTGTGTCTACTTCCTCGCTGCTGTCGTCGTCGCTGCTGTCTTCACCGGAAACAAGCTGGGATATAAATTCGCTTACTTCTTCAGAGCCTTTAAGCTCTTCGTTGCTCTGTGCGCCTGCCTGAGTAGCGTCATCCTTATCATCGGGTTTGTCTTCACCGCAGGCAACATAGGTAAACATACAAGCGAAGGTAAGCAATAGTGCTATGATGGCTTTAATCTTTCTTGTCATAACTTTTCTCCTTACTGGAAGCCGTTGCACGGCTTAATCCTCACCCTTAAGCAAGGGCAGCATATTTTGTAATTCTTCAGAATTTTCGGTTAAATATTCGCCTGTGTAAATATCGTACATAGAGCAGTAGTCAAACATTATAAAGCCGTCGGCAGCTTCAAAATCGTAAGTCCACTCAAGTATACGCTTAATATTGTCTTTATAAAGGAACCAGCCGGGGTCGCTTTGCTGATATTGAACGCCCACTGTGCGATAAAGGCCTATGCCCAGAATAAGCTTGACCTCTTCGCAGGTTACAAGCTCACCCCACGCCTTGGAGCAAATGTCAAACTTTGCAAAATCCCTGTAATAATCAAAGCTCCAATAAACCTGAGGTGCTATGTAGTCGATATAACCCGGGGTAGTGCACCAGGTGTCTATATCTGCAGAAAGGTAACCGCGGTTGTTATCCATATTGCCGGCAGGGGAGATACCGAACATCAGGTCAGGATGAACGGAGTGCACCATTTCGTACAGACCCTTAACCAAGTTGTTAACGCTGTCGTAGCGGAACTGCTTTAAGGTCCTGCCGCCGCCAAGTGCCGCAAAGGCAAACTTATCAAAATCGTCGGGCACGTGGGAAGGATAGAAATAGTCGTCTATATGCAAACCGTCCACTTCATAGTTGGTGCATATCTCTTTAGCGCCGTTGATAACAAGCTGTTGCACTTCCTCATAAGCGGGGTTGGCGTAATATCTGTCCTCAAGACGGATAATATAGTCGCCCTCTTTTTCGTTGTACCACTGCTTTATGGCATATTCGTCAGGCACGTCACCTATCTGGGATGCCAGAAGCAAACGGTAAGGATTTATCCAAGCGTGGATGGAAATATCATACTTATGGGCGGTCTCTACAAAGATTTCAAGGGGGTCGTACACAAACTCGCTGTCGTAGTCAGCAACCGCATAACGGGAAGGTGGATAAAGCTCGGAGGGATAAAAGCTGTCGCCATGACCTCTCACCTGCAGGAACAGAGTGTTGTAGCCGTCCCTTTGCAGATTTACGCAGATCTGTTCCACAAGCTGTCTGTACTGCGCCTCGTCCCTCTGCTCGCCGTTTTCACGAAATAGGGTGGTGCTGTTGTACTGATACAGCCAAGTGCCCTTCATATACTCATAGTTAAGGGGTTTACGTCCGCTTTCCACGTCCTTATCCTCCTCACTGCTTTCAGCGCTTTCGCTGTTTTCGGAAGAAGCCTCGCTATCTTTTGCCTCTTCACTGCTTTCCTTATCTTCGGTAGAGGAGAGGTTGCCCGCTTGGGCAGCCTCGTCCTTCTTATCATCTTTATCAAATCCGCCGCAGGCGCAAAGGCCGGCAAGCATAAGCACTGCTGTAAGCAAAGCCAAAAGTCTTTTTGCCATACACTCTATCCTTTCGCGTCAGACGGGGGGATATTACCAATCCTTGATCATACCTATGTAGTTGTTAATTTCCTGAGAACACTCGGAGGAATAACCGTCGCTGAGGATATTGTAAGTGCTTTCATACTTGAAGAAGATCCAACCGCTTGCACGGGAATGGGTCTTGAGGAAGGTAAGCATACGCGCAATATTATCCTTGCTTTGTCCCCAGCCCGGGTCAGAACCGGAAGAGCTTGCGCTGTTGGTACCCTGGTAGGTTGCCATACCGATAATAAGGTCAACCTCAGGCGCGGTACAAAGCGCTGCCCAGTTGTTTGTACAAATGTCAAATCTTGCCTGATCCCAAGAGTGGTTAAAGCTCCAGTAAACCTGAGGACAGATATAGTCCACATAACCGGGAGTGGAGCACCAAGTCTTGATATCTGCGCAGAGATAACCGGTCTGGTTATTGTCGATATTACCTGCAGGGGAGATACCGAAGATGATGTCTTCGTTATAATCCTTAATACTGCCGTAGATTTCCCTAAGAAGGGTATTAACCTGCTGACGGCGGAACTCCTTACGAACAGAAAGGCTGGAGGAGGAGCCGTAGGAAGCGCCGTACTTATTGAACGCATCCTGGTCGAACGCCAGGTCAGTAGATGTAGAGTCAATGCTTATGTAGAAATAGTCGTCGAAGTGGATACCGTCTATATCATAGTTTTCGCAGATTTCCATAATACCGTCAACAACGAGCTGACGTGTTTCGGGATAAGCGGGATTGAGGTAGTATCTGCCGCTGTTGGCAACTATGTATGTGCCGTTCTTGGTGGAGTCGTTATACCACTGACGAAGTCTGTACTTAGAGTCAACGCCTGCAAGAGCGCCGGTAGTCATAAGACGCATGGGGTTAAGCCAAGCCTGTACGGAAATGTCGCTTGCGTGTGCTATTTCAAGGAATATCTCCAACGGGTCGTATGTAAAGCTGCCGTTATAGGTGGAGCCGGAGCATACGTAAGGAGAAGGCGGATAAACCTCGGAGGGATAAAGAGCGTCGCCGTAAGGACGCATCTGGAGATATACGGTGTTGAAGCCGTCACGGGACATATTGTTTATAACACGCTCAACAAGGGTTCTGTAAGAAGCCTCATCTCTTTGGTTGGTGCCGTACTTGAAAAGGCTGGTGGAGGAGGTGTACTGATACAACCAAATGCCCTTAACACGGTCATAGTTGAGAGGAGAATATCTGCCGTCGGAGGTAACAACAAAAGAAATTTTTGCGCCTTCGCCTGCAACAAAGCCTGCTTCAACCTTTTGGTAAGCAACCTGACCCTTTGTACCTACGGAGGTGTAGCGTACATCGGCAACAAATCCTGCTTCCTCAAGAGCGGTCTTAGCCTCAGCCTCGGTCATGCCGCTGAGGTTGGGAACTCTTGCGGTAGAGGGTGCGCTTTGAACTAAAAGCTGGCACTCCTTAAGATATTTAAGAGCAAGGTAGTCCGCAGAAGATATAACGCCGTCACCGGTAAGCTCTGCAACAATTCCTGCATAAGCGGCGGTATCTGCAGAATTTACAAGGATGGACTTTGCAATTTCCACGTCGGCGCTGTTGCTTACGCCGTCACCGTCAGCGTCGCCCACAACAACAAGGGTTACGGTAGCGCCATCAACGGTAATGGTATAACCGCTGGCAAGCTTTGCGTTGTCGGTAACCGTAGTGCCGTTTGCGTTCTTAACAACTGCTTCTTTGCCGGTAAAGTAATAAAGCAGCTCGCCCACGGTAGTGTTTACTTCGATACCCTTAAGATACTCGCCATCCAAGGTATAGGGACAGCGGGAGGGTACTGTAAAAGACCCTTCGTTAGTTGCAGCAGCAACCGCTACGCTTGCTTTTTCGGCAGGCAGGCAAAGGCCGCCCAAGCAGAAAACAGCCGCCAACACAAGGGCCAACAATCTGAAAAGATTTGTTTTTTTCATAGTGCATCAAATTTCGCCACGCAGGCGGGAAACGCTCCGTCCTTATTATTGGATACATCCGTAAAGCTGTCCTGCGTATAATACAGCAGAATGTATCAGGTACATTATAACAGAGAAAAAAACAATTGTAAAGTACTTTTTATGTCTGTAGGCTTGGAAAATCTTGCACAAAGCCCACAAAACAAACGTTCTTTTCAAATTTTTTTGCACAGCACAAAAAAAGTGTGGAAAATATGCAAAAGGTCTGTTATACTAAAAACATAAACGCTCCGCAACTGCGGATATGCTAAGGAGGCAAGTTTTATGATAAGAATAGGCATAGTAGGCTACGGCAATTTGGGCAAGGGGCTGGAGTGCGCAATAGCGCAAAACGATGACCTTGCGCTTTTCGGCGTGTTCACCCGCCGCAACCCCAAAGACCTTAAGATAATTACCGAAGGCGCCGGGGTTTATTCCGTAGATGACATATTAAAATATAAGGAAGATATTGACGTGCTCGTGCTTTGCGGCGGCAGTGCAACAGACCTGCCCACACAAACGCCCCTTTACGCCAAGGACTTCACCGTGGTGGACAGCTTTGACACCCACGCAAAAATACCCACCCATTTTGCGGCTGTGGACGAAGCTGCAAAAGAGGGCGGCAACGTTGCCCTTATTTCCTGCGGTTGGGACCCGGGTATGTTCTCCATCAACCGCCTGTATGCGGGCGCAATACTGCCCGACGGTAAGGATTACACCTTCTGGGGCAGGGGCGTAAGCCAGGGGCACTCCGACGCTGTACGCCGCATAGAGGGTGTGTTGGACGCCAAGCAGTACACCGTACCTGTGGAGGCAGCTCTTGAAGGCGCGCGCAGCGGTGCCAATCCCGAGCTTTCTACAAGAGAAAAGCATACAAGAGAGTGCTTTGTGGTTGCCGCAGATGACGCAGATAAGGCAAAGATAGAAGAAACCATTAAGACTATGCCCCATTATTTTGACGAGTACAACACTACTGTTAACTTTATCACCGCGGAAGAGCTTAAGAGGGACCACAGCGGCATCCCCCACGGAGGCTTTGTGATCCGTTGCGGCAAAACAGGCAAAAACAAGGAACACACCAATGTCATAGAATACAGCCTTAAGCTGGACTCCAACCCTGAGTTTACCTCATCAGTCCTTGCCGCCTGTGCCCGTGCCGCCTACCGTATGAAGGCGGAAGGTATGAAGGGCTGTAAGACCCTGTTTGATGTGCCGCCCGCATATCTCAGCCCCCTTGACGGCGCCGCGCTAAGAAAGAATTTGCTTTAAAAAACCCCATCACTCATTTCATTCGTGACGGGGACCCCGAAATAAATATAATCACCATTTCCGTTCACTCGCGCCTGCGCGCCGATTAAAATCGGCACTTGCGGAAACTAAGGTATATTTTTTGCGGCACCTGTCCGCAAAAAATATGGAAATTTTTGATTAAGCCTTGTAATTTATTCGTAGGGCGGGGGTTTACTCCCGCCGTAACGTGGCAATAAGATAAAACCTAAAATATACGCAACAACGCAACAAACCGCACCGGTAGGGGTCGGCGGCTCACATTCGTTCGCAAGTGAAGAGGTAAAATGTAAGAGGTAAAATGTAAAAGGGAAAAGGTAAGAAAATTTTTCGGCAAGCCGAAAAATAACCACGACAAAAACGCCTCATATCCGACCGTGGGATATGAGGCGTTTATATGTTCCGTTAAAAACCAAGCTTTATAATATCGCTGTTGAAGACAGTCTCCCAACTATCTTTATCAACAACACTTAAATAAAACTCTATCTCTTCTATGTCACTTATGCCGTTTTCGGCCATATCATCCCCGTCAAGCACAAGCCTGTCGATGGCACTTTTACCGTTGGGGAGACTGCAATAATAGGAAGCGTCCACCATAAATCCGTTTACGGAGGTATCCTTTGCATTTACACTGACAAGCTTACCCGTGTTGTTTATAACATACATAACCAACGAAGGGCCGCTGTATTCGGTTGCCTCTTCAAAGCCCTTGCATATCATCTTGATGCCGTTGCCTTCATAAATGACCGTGCCCGTCTCATCAAAAGCAAAAGAGCCGTCCGCTTCGGTATTTTCCAGCTTTATGGGGAAGGTATCCAAATAATTCTCGTAGGTGTCGGCGTCATAGATGTGGAAATAAAACTCTATATTCTCTATAACATCAATGCCGTATATTTCCATATCTTCCATATAAAAGCTGATGCTTTCGTTGGACTTTTTACCGGATGCGATTTTGAAGGTGGAATACTCCTGCACCATACAATTGTTAACGGAAAAGTCCTTAACACTGAAAGAAAGGGTCATATCGGTGGTGTTTTCCACAAGAAGCTTAACGTCAGCCTTGGGAGCGTAGTTTTCAGGATCAAGACTTACGCCTTTTACGGTTATCTTAATGCCGTTTTCGTCCACAACCACCTGTTCCTTTACGGCTAATTCGGTTTTTACGGAAACCTCGGGCTTGGAGTCGGCAACATCGGAAGAGCCTTCCTCGTCTGTGTCAACGGAAACGCTGACCTCTCCGCTTGTTAGGTTTTTAATGGGTCTGTTTCTTCTGGGCTCCTCTTCGCAGGCCGCAAAAGACAGAACAAAAGCTAAAGCAAGAACCAGCGCCGATAATTTTTTCATCATAAACAACTCCTCGTTACAGTATTTATATAACCATTATATCACTTTTTTTGTAAATGTCACCATGTTTTTGAAAAAAACAAATTCTTTTCGTGCGTTTATGAAGCGAAGTGTTCCTTATTAGCGTAGCGGCGGCATGTTCCCGAAGGGAACGCTTCATTGAAAAACGGCAAGTTTCTGTCGAAACTTGCCACAGACCGCTGACAAAGGCACAGACCACGAAAAAAGAAAAATATAATTACACACAAAGATGAAAAGTCAGGGCGCACCCCTGACTTTTCTGCATTGCATTGTGTTTTTTCGTTCAAAACGAACCTCGG
>SVRF01000060.1 GCA_015064945.1 Oscillospiraceae bacterium
TGGTTCTTTGCTGTTTGCACTGATAACCTTGCCGGTAGAATTGAACGCCAGCAATCGAGCAAGGAAGATGCTTCTTGAAAACGGCATTTTATATGAGGACGAAATTCCGGCAGCCAAAGAGGTTCTCTCCGCTGCAGCAATGACCTATTTTGTGTCGCTTTTAACGTCGCTTGTATATTTCCTGCGCTTTTTGGTTCGTGTTCTTACGATGTTCGGAAGAAGAGATAACAGGCGGTAAAAATTATAGCAAAAAATTCTTATATCTATGCTAATACAGAGTATACAATCGAACTATTCTGTATCCCTGGGAGAGGGAGTTATGAGATAGATTATATAGATGTGCGTAAGTGAAGATTAGATGCATAGATGGCAAAGGCGTTAGAAATAGCTGAGAATTATGGAGAGCAAGAGTCAGCATTGACAAGGATGAGCTGAAAAACCAGTGCAATATGTTAATGCTTTATTGAAACTCGTATAAAACTATTTTTATAGCAAGGATACCGAATATTGTTTATGCCACTTAAATTGTAAAACAATAGTGAGCGTTGAACGAAAAACTTTGTTTTAATGTGTACAGTGTCAACGTATTGAATTTGAAAGGAGGTTCCTTGTTGTGAGTAAAAGCAACAAATGGAAGCACGAATGGTCGTTCTTCTTAGACACCGATGGCAAACGCAAGTATAACGACCAGTGCCGCCACTGTGCCCATAGTTGCAAGCAGAGTTTTCGCGTTGCCGTAGTTGTTTGCCAAATGTATCTCTCAAAGCGATCCACCGCAGACAATAACTGTCAGAAAAAGGGTTGATTTTTAAGAATTTTTTGCTCTGCATTCGATGAAAAGACTGGTGTTAACACGTTTGTATTCCCAAGCTCTTTCGTTGCACACAGGGCGAAAAAATGTCGATTTTAGCCGCTCAATTATCCCCCTTACATAAGACAAAGAGCCTCTGCCGATGCCCATGCTGGGTGTCGGCTGAAGCTCTTTTCATTCAAAGATTATCAAGACTTGCTTACAGTGTTTTGCTGTGCTGGCAGTTAGTTTGTTTCATCTACGCTTATTTGCTGTGTAAATAGAAAGTGCTCGCTTTCGAGCATAAAAAGCAGCCTGTATTTCTACAAGCTGCTCAGAGAAACAATGTTTAATTGTTTTCAATATCATCGAAAAGCAGAACGTCATCCCGCTGTGCGGCGAGTGTTTTCAGTTCGTCGGTAAAACCTTCGGCGCTGAACAGAACGTACCATACTTTACGCTTGCCTTGTTCCCAAGACACGCTCTTGGCTTTTTCTTCAAGGTCGCACAGGATATTTGCACCAACAGGCTCCTGCCAATACTTACACTCACCTACGATTAGGTTCTTTCCTTCTGGGTCTATAGCCGCAATGTCTATTTCGGTTTTCGCATCCCAATAACGTCCGAGCTTGGTAAAGTGGAACGACCACGCATCGTTGGCGTTGAGTTCCCACATTCTTTCACGACAAACGTCCTCGTATACGAAAGATATATGTCCGCTTATAAGACCCTTGCGTATCTTATTCATAACCACACGGCTGTGTCCGCTTTCGATAAAACTCATGTTGGGATATACAAAAGCGAACCAAAAACGCAGATAGTTGTCCTTGATTTTATATAGTCCCTTTTTACTCTTTTCAGGATTATCTTCGGTAACGGGAACCTCACGCTCCACTATATCCAAGTCTATTAGCGTTTTGAGATATTTGGTTAGGCTTGTGGACTTTATTTCCAACACCGTAGATATTGCAGACAATTTACTGTTCCCTGCGGCAATAGCCTTAATTATTGAAAAATAGCTACCGATTTCGGTTACTTCCTGCTGTAGCAAAAAATGCGGTTCATCATACAAATATCCGGAACGGTTCAATACGCTCTTTTGAATTGCCGTATATATATCTTTGCTTTCGGAAAAGAGTTCGATATACTTGGGAACGCCGCCCGTTACCGCATACATTTCAATAAGTTCTTTCCTGCTCTTGCCGGGGAAAAACTCGTTATAGTATGCAAAGGGTATTTGCTTTAAGCGAATTTGTGCGGTTCGTCTTCCATACAAAGGACTGCCGTATGCCAATGTCTGCGACTCCATCATTGATATAAGAGAGCCACAAAGAATTACCATTACGGACTTGTCTTTAAGTATTTCTTCCCATATACGTTGAAATATGGAGGGGAAGGCGGGGTTAGCTTTGCCGAGATATTGAAATTCATCCAAAACTATAATGGGTTTCGTATCGAAGGGGGCCTCCATTATTGCTTTGAACAGAGTGTCCCAATTTTTTATATCCGCATTTCTCAAAAGGTCGCTGTCGATAAATTCAGCGACTTTATCTTTGAAAGCACTACGGTTTTGGGACTCCGACTCCTCGCTCGCGAGGAAGAACAACGCATTTTTGTCCTTGATAAACTCTGAAATCAGCGTTGTCTTACCAACTCTACGTCGTCCATACAAAACGACAAGCGCACTGCCTTTTCGCTCGTATTCACTTTGCAGGGTTTCCATTTCCTGCTCACGGTCAACAAAGTAATCCATAATGTCGCCTCGCTTTCACAACTTTATTATATCACAAATTATAATAATTTCAAGTATAACTTTTCAAGCTTTGCAGGAAAATTACAAATCCAAGCTTGTGGTACTCGGATCGACTCTTAGATAGCTTAGCTCGTGACGTCTTGATTTGCAGTTGAGCTATCTCAGGCACATCGCTTTTCGGTTGGGCTATCTCAGGACAGGCGTAGGGGCTTATTTAAGATATAGGCTGTCTGAGGGCAGGCACGGGGCGAAGATGGATTGTCTGAGATTAGATTAGATTAGATAGGATAAGATAGATAAGATGGATTGCTTGGTTTGGATATACGGATAAACGGATAGCTATTCTCTGTTTCGTGGTAGTAGCACGATTGCGAGTTAGGATAAGATGGATAGGATGGATAGGATAGATGAGGTTGCGTTGGTAGATGGTTTGATAGATAGCTGAGGTGGAGAGGGATGGACTGAGGGTAGAGTTTAGATAGATGAGATAGATAGCTGATAGGGAGAAAGATAGACAGGTTTATTAGATAGATAGCGAGAAAGTTTGTAAGCCAACCTGACGGTTGTGGGTCGGATAAGCGAAATGGTTTGTAAGGTTGTGGTGAATAAGCGAAATCGTTTTTGAGTGCTAAAGTATATACCTCTTACACTTTACGTCGAAAGAAGTATATACGCTTTGTTTTTGTAAGGATGGCGAATAAGTCACAAGCATACAAGGATTATAGAAAACAACAACCAAGAAACAAGAACAAGCGTTCGCTGCAAGGTTCAAAATCGTCCCACAGCAAACGAACAGACGTTCCGCGGCGCAAGAGTGAGCTGAGCAAAAAAGAGCGGTAAGGCGCAAAATTTCCTTCGATGGCTATGGAGTTATTGAGCAAAGAGCGATATACATACGCCCAATTCGAGAAAACCTCTTGCGCCGAGAATAGGTAAGAGTTATAATAATAGCAAGAGGGATAACTCGATGTTGAAGGAGGCGTTCTAATGGAGCAGAAAAAGTTTGAAGGTTTGCTTATTCTGATTGTGCCGCAAGTAGTTGGCCTCATTGTGCAAAACTGCGGTTTGGACGAAGTGACAGCAACAATGCTCTTCTACAAATCAAGGGTGTATGAGCTGTTAGAGCAAGAAGAAATGAAGCTGTGGCATTATAGCCCGTTAACGCTTTTTAATATGCACAATGAAGAAAGAGAGACGGGCGATATTACGTTCCCGGAGGGATGATTATGAGCAGACAAGGCGATTTTTTGATTTATTGCACCGAGCTGTATAAATCAGCAAAGAAGCTGACCGGCAAACAGGTATCCGAATTGTTCAGCCGTTACGGTGTGTGGAACTATATCTATTCCTGCTTTGAGGCCTTACATACAACGGGGGCAAACTATATCGTGGAAGATATCGACCTGTATATCGAAGCACGGCAGCCCACGAACGTGTAAACAATAGCATATATACAAAAGGCCAGAGCTACCAAATAGGTGCTCCGGCTGTTTCTATGTCTTTGTGTTTGATGCGTTCAGGAAAGGCAAATCGACATCAAGGAAAAAGTTAACTTTGAACTTTTGCGGTACACGGTTTTGGAATGTATCGGAATACGATGGCAGCTCCAGTATCTCCAATAGCTTGCGCCACGATTTGATGCGATAATAATTAGCGACTGTTTGCCAACCTTTAATCTCGGGACTCTTATCTCGATTAAACGCTTCTTGGCTTTTAGGCTTGATACGGTTATATTCCTCAATGAACATCTGAGTATATTTTTCTTTTCTCTCTTCGTATGTAGGCTTGTGGACCGGATAATGCGTTTGTAGCCATTCTTTCAGCGTAGTCTTATATTTCTGCTTAATAACGGTATGTGGCGGCATACCTCTTTTTTTGAAGTCTGATGCGGTAGGGACTCTGCCGTTGTCGAGGATAAACTGTTCAACCGCATCGCGTATAGAACTGTCCGACCAACGATTTATGGGCAGTTCGTCGCTTATTTCCTGCAATATGCGGACATCCTCTGCATATTCAGGGCTCTCAGATAGTAGGGTGATTGCTCTCTGTAGTGCTTGCTTTCTGGTCATGGTAGAAACTCCTTTTCTGAATTTCTCCATTCTCATATCGCTCCAATGATATTGGGTGAAATGCGAAGATATGTTAGAGACAACAATTCTGTAAGGGTGCCTCGTTCGTTGCGCGACTTGGCATATAAAGCTTTACAGGTAAAAGAAAAGTTGGCTTTTCTCCTCGGAAGAGAGCCTACAGTTGAAGAAATTGCAAAAGAAACCGGTGCAGAAAAAGAAGAAATAATTAATGCTTTGGACGCAATTACAGAACCTATATCTTTATACGAACCTGTATATTCCGATACGTCGGATTCGGTATATATTTTAGACCAAATTAAGGATTCGGTTAACACTGACGATTCTTGGGTAAATACAATAGCGTTAAGCCAAGCTATTGATAAACTGGAGCAAAGAGAAAAACGAATATTGGCTATGCGATTTTTTAGAGGGAAGACGCAAACGGAGGTGGCTGACGAGATAGGAATTTCGCAGGCACAGGTGAGCAGGATTGAAAAAAACGCACTAACTAAAGTCAGAAACAGACTTTAAGTCTTGACAGTGATTTGTGAAATATGATATATTAAAAAAGAGGTGAGAATGTTATGTATGTAGGTTGCAACACGCTTTCTTTTACCGGTGAGCTTAAAAGTGATATAGATGCTATAAATCTTTTAGCTAAAGCAGGTTTTAATTGCGTTGATTTGAATTTGAACAGATACAGCGTAAAGGAGCCTGTTAACCCTTTTTGGCTGATGCCGGTCGCTAAGCAGCAAGAATATGCGGCGAGAATAAGAGAAGCAGCACAAACTGCAAAGGTGTATGTTTCTCAAGTTCATGCACCTTATCCTACTTTTCACCCCACAAAGCGCAAACGCAAGGAAGTTTTTGAATACGTTGAAAACGCAATTTATATTACAGCGTTAATAGGAGCGCCGTATATTGTTGTTCATCCTCAAGTTCCGCCCGAAAGCAAGACGGAAGAGCAGGTCAAACAGGCCATAGAAGACAACATTGATTATTACAGCGGTTTTTCGCCTTTGCTTCGTCAGACAGGCGTGAAGCTTGCCATTGAAAATATGTTCAATTGGGATTGGAGCGTTGATCGGCCCCTGGTCACCGTTGCAAGCACCGCAGACTGTATGCGGTATATGATAGACACACTAAATAATATGAGTGGGGAAGAGTTGTTTGTGGCGTGCCTTGATACGGGACACGGGATGTTGACAGGCGGCGGCGATTTACCTTATATGGTAAAACGTCTTGCGCACAGATTGCGTCTGTTGCATATACACGACAATGATGCTGTACGTGACCGACACCAGGCACCGTACACCGGTGTAATTGATTGGGATGCTTTTGCTTCGGCTTTGGCGGAAATAGAATATAACGGTGTTTTAAGCTTAGAGATAAAAGTTAAAGAGCCTGATTTAAAAGAAGCTAAAAATTTATTTCTTGCAGCAGAAAGACTTAGATTAACAGTTGAAAAGGAGAAAAAGAACAATGAGTTACGTAATAAAAAGACAAAAAGAGCTTGATTTCAGCAAGATTGAACCTGCATATATCAACAAGTATGTTTGGGGTGGTATTTACCGTCCCACAGCATATGCAAAGCTTGCTTTGGTGGAAGGGAAAGGCTTTGCTTTGCAAATGACCTGCTACGAAAAAGACCCCAAGGCGGTTTACAGCAATTATAATGATCCTGTATGGACCGACAGCTGTCTTGAGTTTTTTGCATCTTTTAATAATGAAAGTAAGCTTTACATAAATTTGGAGATGAACTCTGCGGGTGCCTTTCTTATGGGGCTTAGAGAGAGCAGAGAGAACAAGAAGGATTCAGCCACCGTTACTGATATTCCCAAGACAAAGGTAATAAAAAACGGCGGCACTTGGCAGGTTGAGTATTTCTTAAGTTTTGAAGTGCTTGACAAGCTGTTCGGTAAAGTTGATTATGTTTCCGGCTATACATTTAAGGGTAACTTTTATAAGTGCGGTGACGAAACAGATTATCCTCATTTCGGTATGTGGAATCCGGTTGGTACAGAAAAACCCGATTTTCACCGTCCCGAATACTTTGGGGAGTTGATTATAGAATGATAAAATCAGCACAATATTATAACGCTTTGACAAAGACTTTGGCAGATATAAACGAAACCCAAGGTGAGAAAATTGCACTTGTGGCAAAAAATGTTGCCAAAACTATAGAGAATGACGGTATTATCTACGTCTTTGGTTGCGGGCACAGCCATCTTATTGCAGGAGATGTTTTTTACAGAGCGGGCGGACTTGCAAATGTTTGTGCTATGCTTGATACAGATTTGATGCTTCATAACGGTGCGGCCAAAAGCAGCGCATTTGAGCGTATGGAAGGCTTGGCAGAACATATATACAGGCGCTATAACCCCACGGAAAAAGATTGCCTCTTTGTCGTTTCCAGCAGCGGTATTAACTCTGTGCCGGTAGAAATGGCAACAATTGGCAGGAAGCACGGCGTGTTTACAACCGCTATATGTTCATCTGCGTATTTTGATAAGGAGTCTCGCCATTCCTCGGGTAAGCTTTTGTATCAATGTGCCGACGTATATCTTGATAACTGCGTGCCTTGCGGTGATGCGGTTGTTGAAATAGGGGACATTAAAATGGGCGCTGTTTCCACAGCGGCAAGCTCATTAATTCTTAATTCTGTTTTGCTTGAAGCAGCAGATATCGCCTCCCGAACAACAGAAGTGCCTATCTATAAAAGCGGTAATGTAAAGGGCGGCAGTGAATATAACAAACAGCTTATAGACAGGTATATCCCACGTATTAAGCATCTGTAATCACTATGAAGCATTTCAAAATTAACTCATGTAATTTCGATGTAGACGTTGAAGAAACAAAACAGTATTACGAGAGCATAACGCTTTGTAATTGTGTTGGGTGTAGTAATTTTTATCTGCAAGTTAAGACTGCCTATCCTTCGGTTGCTGAATTTTTAAATAAGTTCGGCGTTAACATAGAAAAACCCGATGAAATTTTTTGGACGGATATTGAAAATGGCGTTATTTTATACAACACCATCGATTATACCGTTAGCGGTAGCTTTAGAGACGCAGGAGATGTTGTTTTAGCACATTTTAATGACGGAAAAGTAAAAGTTTACATAACTTCGGGTTTTGTGTGCCCCAACAGCCAACAAGGCGAATATTTTACTTTGTCGGTAGTTGGAATAGAACTTCCGACGATTTTGGAATATCCCAAAACGCATATAATCTCCGGCAATAAAAGAGGTATAAGAGGAATATTTAATAGAATAATAGAAAAAATAAAAGAATTGCGGCACTGATAAGTGCCGCAATTCTTTTATGTGCAGTCTGTCGAAAAAGTCCAGTATAACTGGGCTTTTTTCTTTATGTTTGTGAAGAAATATGGTATAATGGGAGGGGTGATGAAAATGATAAAAAAGAATCAGGAAAACATGCGAGGTCAA
>SVRF01000009.1 GCA_015064945.1 Oscillospiraceae bacterium
CCTTACAGCAACCACGCTTCGTAACATCGTTGGCGAACTGGAGTTGGACGACACTCTCACTTCCAGAGATACGATAAACAATCGTATGACAGAAATACTGGACAGCGCCACCGACCAATGGGGTATTAAAGTAAACCGTGTGGAACTTAAAAACATTATCCCTCCTGCCGAAATTCAAAACGCAATGGAAAAGCAAATGAAGGCTGAACGTGACAGGCGCGAAACCTTGCTTGAGGCAGAAGGGCATAAGGTTGCTGTTATCACTCGTGCGGAAGGTGACAAGCAGGCTTTGATTCTTGCCGCCGAAGGTGAGAGGGATGCCCGTATTGCAAGGGCAGAGGGCGAAGCCAAGGCAATATACCTTGCCAAGAAGGCAGAAGCAGACGGTCTTGCGGCACTTAAAGCTGCCGGAGCCGATGACGCTGTTTTAGAACTTAAGAAGTTTGAAGCACTTGTTGCTCTCTCACGTGGAACTGCATCAAAGATAATTATACCCACAGATGCTGTAGAATTGACCAAGCGCAACGTTTTGTTTTCTGAGACATCCGGTGTTGGTGACACTACGCCTGAGGCGCCTAAGCCTCAGAAGGCTGTTAAAAAGGACGTATGTTGTGACTAACCGGTAAAGGCTAAAACAAAAGCCCCTATAGCTATGCCGTAACGGTATGGCTGTAGGGGCTTTTCTTGCTTTGTTTGGTCGAATTATGAGAGCTATTGGTGAATTTTTGAGCATTATTTACATAAACTATTGCAAATATTAAAAAAATAATGTATAATTTATCAAAAGTGTAGTGTGGTGGGGTGTATATAAATGCGCAAAAGCTATATATTGTTGATCTTTGCTGTGGTTTCTATCGTTGTGTTAGTCTCTTGCATAAATACGGATAAAGGTTATAATGAAAGCAAGACTGCGGACGGGCAAATATATTCGGCTGAGGTTTCAGACGAGAGCGTAGAGGCTATGGCTAAGCCGAACACCAAGCTTATATATTACGAGGATTTTGAAGATAAGAATTTACACAAATCCAACAAAACAGTTTTTAACGCATTGGGGTGGAGCGAAGAAGGCTTGTTGAGCGGCGCACCATCCAACAACACGACAAGTTATAAAATAGTGGATTATAACAACAGCAGACGTTTGTATTTGGAAAACAACGCCTCGGGTTGTACGGATTCTTATGTTACCGTAGTTCCTGCGGCTGTTATGGGTAAATATCATGAAGATAATTATACCTATCAGTACGACTTAATATATCAAGATGCCTCTAATGCTTCCCGTTATGTGGCACTTGTAAGCGACTATAACGGAAAATACTACAATAGTTTTTTTCTGCGCAACGGGGGAAGAGGCAGTAATCAGTGCTACAATGACCGTTATTGGTATACGTATGATGTGGCAGCATCTGCTACTGACGACAATGCTATAGTTAAAAAGTTGTTGGGCATCGAGTACGCTTCGGACGTTCAGGCTTTTTCGGGTATAGATATTTCGGTAAGATATGCGGTCGACTGGGGAAAAGGCAACTCCGTGTACATAAGAGTCAACACCGAAGGCTATGAGTGCAGCGGTAAATGGGTTTTAGTTTCTGAGGCTGACATGAAGGCTGATGACACAAAACAATTCAAACCTGAAAACGGAGGCGGAGCAATAGCGTTAAAAACCGGCGGTAAACAAAACGCATATGTTGACAACATTATTGTTTGGATAGGCACAGGAGAAGAGCCCGAAGATAAGTCCGTAACGCTTGCAGATGTGTATGAAGATAAATGCGCAGGGCATTTGCTTATAGGTAGCGGTGATAGTTGTACAAATCCCGAGTATTGCTTATACTGCGGAGAAATAACACGCTCATCTGACCACGATTACGAGAGCGTGGATAAAGGCGCCGATGAACGATGTAAGCTATGCGGCGTTCTCCGGGGGAACATAGACAGTGATACTTGGTTTTTAGCAAATGTTCCAATGTATGATGGCGGCAAGTATGCCAACGATGTATACGAATGCGGACGTGGTATTAAGGATAACGGTTTCACCTATGAAGATGAGTCTTTGATGATGCTTGTTTACGATACCGAAAAGAGCGAGTTTGAGGATTATTGCCAAAAGCTTGTGGAAGATTACGGTTATGAAAAAGTGTACTCCTTAGAGCGTGACGGTAATATATATGCGCAGTATACCTACGACGACAGTATGGTTTACACATATTATACAGCTGTCAACAATGAAGTGCGTATAATTGATGACAAGAACAGTGTTTGTGCTCCTGACGAATTCGGTTATACCTATGAGAAAACAGAAACGGACACAACAGCTCTGTATCAGATTGGTCTTCCTATGAACTCTAAGGGGCAAAACATTAATGACAGTGCCGAGAAGAAGATAAATTGCGGTATGATGTACGCTATAAAGCTTGCAGATAACTCCGTTATAATTATTGACGGCGGCGGTCAACAGCAATTTGATGAGGCACAGTGTGATTATATTATGAGCTTTTTAAGGGAGATTACCGAAACTCCCGAAGGAGAGCTGGTCAGAGTGTCTGCTTGGTACATAACTCACGGACATTCGGACCATATGGGTGGATTTTGTGTGTTTTCCGAAAAGTATCACAAAGAAATACGGTTAGAGCGCATTATGTTTAATTTTGCATCCGTCTATTCAGAAGACTCAACACAGGCGGCCGCAATAACCAATTACAACAAACTTTTGGGGTATATTTCCAAATATTACAGTGATGACGATGTAAAGTATTTAAAAATGCATACAGGTCAAAGCGTTAACATTGCCGATGTAAGCATAAATGTTATATATACTCACGAGGATTTGGTTGCACCAAAAACCGCAAAGACGGAGGCTGCTGAGGACTATAACAACGGAAGCGCAGTTTCATATTTTGTTATAGACGGCAAAAAATTCCTTCTACCCGGTGATATAAACAGGATAGGCATGAAGGTGATGCTTGAATTTAATTCCGCCGAAACGCTTAAATCTGATATTATACAGTGCGCCCATCACTGCCTTAACAATGTGTACGAGATGTACGATCTTGCGCAGGCCCCCGTGGTTTTAATGCCACAGTCGCCCGGTGGGTGTATGCTTAATACTACAAGAAAGACCATTTTTGAAAATATTACAAAATACATGGAAAATGATATGCTGTTCTACGCTTCCGAAGGTACATACGGATTTGCCGTGACAGACGGAACGATTGAAGAGGTTTACTTTTCGGAATGCGTTGGTGGCGAATATGGTGATTGGGGCTGGTAAGCAGCAGGAGGTTACTTATATGAACATACCCAGAAATGAATATCCGAGACCGCAATTCGTTAGAAACGATTGGAAGTGCCTTAACGGCGAGTGGGAATTTGAATTTGATAACGAACTGGTAGGTTTAGAAAAAGGATATCACCTGAAAGAAGCAAGGTTTTCAAGAAAGATAATTGTACCGTTTTGTCCTCAAAGTGTACTTTCGGGCATTGGCGAAAGAGACTTTATGTATGGAGTGTGGTACAAAAGGAGCATAGAGCTTTCAAAAGAACAACTCAACGACTTGGTTTTCCTAAATTTTGGTGCCGTTGATTACCAGACCTTTGTGTATGTAAACGGAGAATTAGCTGGGGAGCATCTAGGCGGCTATTCCTCTTTTGGGTTTGAGATATCCAAGTTTTGTACAGCGGGTGAAAACATAATAACTTTGTTCGTTAAGGACGATGAGCGCTCTAAGGCAATTCCCACGGGTAAGCAATCAACTCGCTTTGAGTCCTATGAGTGCTCTTATACCCGAACAACGGGCGTTTGGCAAACCGTGTGGTTGGAGTTTGTGAAAAAAAGCTACATCAGCGGTGTTAAACATGTAACAAATTCCGGCAATGACGCAGTAACACTTTTTGCAACTGTCGTGGGAGAGGGATTGTTTTCTGCCAAGGTTTATTACCAAGGAAAAGAAATGGGTTGCGAAAGTGAGTATGTCAGCAACGGCAACGCTGTTTTGAAAATTAAATTAGCTGAAAGCCATCTTTGGGAAATCGGTAATGGTAGGCTTTATGACGTAGAACTGAGCTTTTGTGATGACAAAGTTAAAAGCTATTTCGGGTTAAGGAGTATAGCACTTAAAGACGGAAAGTTTTTGCTTAACGGTAAAAGTGTTTTCCAAAGGTTGGTGCTTGACCAAGGCTTTTATCCCGACGGCATTTATACAGCCCCCACGGATAAAGCTTTAGAGAACGATATATTGCTATCTGTTAGAGCCGGCTTTAACGGAGCCAGACTTCATCAAAAGGTTTTTGAAGAGAGGTTTTTGTATTATTGCGATGTACACGGTTATATGGTTTGGGGAGAATATCCTGACTGGGGTATAGATACAAGTGATGCTCATATCATACCTATGTCTTCCGAGTGGACAGAGGTTGTTAACCGTGACTTTAACCATCCTGCGATTATAGGCTGGTGCCCTCATAACGAATGCAGAGATTTGGCATTTAAACCATCTGTAAAACATTTCTATGACCTTACTAAAGCTTTGGACAGCACAAGACCTTGTATTGACACCTCAGGCTATGTACACGTGAAAACCGATATTTTCGACGAGCATTTGTATGACCAAGACCCCGACGTTTTGGCTAAACGTTACAAAGAAATGAAGGTGTGTGACAATATTGAAGACCTTGTTGATAAAAACAGGAAATGGGAAGGCGAGCCTTTCTTTGTGAGCGAGTTTGGTGGAATTAAATGGGCTGACGAGACAGATTTAAAAGCTTGGGGGTACGGAAACGCACCTAAAAATATTGAAGAATTTTATGATAGATTTAAAGGGCTTTGTGATGCTATAATGGACAGCCCTCATATACTCGGCTTTTGTTATACACAGCTCACAGATGTGGAGCAGGAGCAGAATGGTATCTACAGATATGATCGAAGCGTGAAATTTGATATGGATAGGATATCAGCAACTGTGCGCAGAAAGGCAAAGATTGAGGAGTAGATACAAAATGGAAAATAACACGATGCGGACCATAACTTTGGGTAAAACCGATATAAAGGTTTTGCAAAATGCTTTCGGCGCTTTACCCATACAGCGTGTATCTGTGGAGTGTGCCGTTGATTTGTTGCGAAAAGCATACGATGGCGGTATTCGCTTCTTTGATACGGCGAGGATGTATACGGATAGCGAAGAAAAGCTTGGCAAGGCTTTTTTCGGTATGCGTGAAAAGATTTATATAGCCACAAAGACCACCGCATTGACAGCGGAGGATTTTCAGAAAGATTTGGAAATAAGCCTTGAAACTTTGCAGACCGATTACATAGACCTATATCAGTTCCACAACCCTCCGTTTTGTCCTAAGCCCTGTGACGGAAGCGGCTTGTATGAAGCGGCAGTGAAGGCGAAAGCGCAGGGGAAGATAAGACATATAGGTATAACAAACCATAGACCTGCTGTAGCTAAGGAAGCTATACTTTCAGGTTTGTATGAAACCTTGCAATTTCCGTTTTGCTATTTAGCAGGAGAACTTGATTTGGAAATCGTAAAGCTTTGTAAGGAAAATGATGTAGGTTTTATTGCAATGAAAGCGTTGTCCGGTGGGCTGATAACCAACGCCTATGCTGCGTGTGCGTGGCTTATGCAGTTTGATAATGTTTTACCCATATGGGGCATTCAAAAAGCGGAAGAGCTTGAAGAGATTTTATCTTTTAATTCGTGTGTTCCGAGTATGGATGAAAATACAGCAGCTGCAATAGAAAAAGACCGACGGGAGCTGTTTGGAAGTTTTTGCCGTGCTTGTGGATATTGTATGCCTTGTCCTGTGGGTATTAAAATAAATAATTGCGCAAGGATGTCTCAACTCATAAGGAGAAGTCCTTCTGCACAATGGCTTTCTGAAGAAAATCAAGCTATGATGCTGAATATTGAGAAATGCATAGGCTGTGGTGTTTGTGCCACCCGTTGTCCTTACGGTTTGAATCCGCCGAAGCTTTTGAAAAAGAATCTGGAGGATTATAAACAAATTTTGGCAGGAAACATAAAATTGTAGAGGTATTTATTGTAAATAGTATAAAAGATGTTTACAAAGCGCAAATAAACACTTATAATTTAACTATAAAATTAAGGAGTTTGATTGTTATGAGAATTAGAGATGTTGCATCCGTGTTGGATGCTGAAGTCCTTTGCAGATCTGATTTATTGGAGACTGAGGTGAAATCCGCTTGCGGTTCAGATATGATGAGTGACGTACTTGCATATGTAAAGGATCACGCAGTACTTCTTACAGGCCTTGTTAATCCTCAGGTGGTTAGAACAGCTGAGATGATGGATATGAAGTGTATTGTTTTCGTAAGGGGAAAAAACCCCAGCGAACAAATAATTACCTTGGCAGAAGAAGCAAATATTGTTATTTTGCGCTCCTCATACAGGATGTATACAAGTTGCGGACGCTTGTATGCTGCCGGCTTACAAAACGAAGGCAGCGATATGGTATGAACGAAGTTTTAAAATACGTTTACGAGGTAGACGGTAACGATTTTATGTCCGCAGGTGTTGCTTCTGCCGATGTGAAGAAAAATTTAAAGCTTTTAGGTTTTCCCGGCGACGTAATCAAGCGTGTTTCAATCGCTATGTATGAGGGCGAAATTAATATGGTAATACACGCAAACGGAGGAACAGCAACCGTAGAGGTTTGTGACGATTGCATCACTATGGTACTTGCAGATACAGGTCCCGGCATTGCGGATGTGGAGCTTGCTATGTCCGAAGGGTATTCTACAGCGCCGGACAGAATAAGAGCTTTAGGCTTTGGTGCAGGTATGGGACTTCCCAATATGAAAAAGTATTGTGACGAGTTTCGTATAGAAACAGAGCTTGGTGTCGGAACAACTGTGTTTATGAAGGTGTGTAATACCTGAGTTTTTCGAAAGGGTGTGTTATAATTGGACAGAGTATTTCATTCCGTTACTCTTGATAAAGACAAGTGCAAGGGTTGTATAAACTGTATGAAGCACTGTCCCACTGAAGCAATTCGAGTTAGAGACGGTAAAGCAAGAATAAAAACCGAACGCTGTATAGATTGCGGTGCTTGTATCAGAATATGCCAAAACAGAGCTAAAAAGGCTATCTGTGACGATTTTGAAATGATAAATGATTACGAGTGGAAGGTTGTTTTGGTGCCTCCTTCACTATACGGTCAGTTTATTGTTGATGATATAAATTACATCCTGACAGCATTGAAGCATATGGGCTTTGACCAAGTGTTTGAGGTTTCAACTGCCGCAGAAAAGGTTTCTCAATTAACAAGAGAGAGTCTTGACCAATTGCGGGCATGTACGGAAGGGCCTATTATAAGTTCTGCTTGCACTGCCGTTTTGAGATTAATAAAAGTGCGTTTTCCCGATTTGTGTAATAGTGTGCTACCAATAACAGAGCCGATACACATATCAGCACAAATGGCGAAGGAGGAGGCAATAAGAAGCACAGGTTTGCCACCCGAAAAGATCGGCATATTTTTTATCTCCCCCTGTCCTGCCAAGGTTACCTCCTGCAAAAATCCGGTGGGAGGGATAAAATCAATGATAGATGGGGTTTTTTCCGTAAACGATGTTTATGTCAAGCTGCTTGCGGCTTTGAAGAAAGTGGACGTTCCCGAACAACTTATGCGCTCCGGTATTGTAGGT
Organism: Oscillospiraceae bacterium; assembly: GCA_015064945.1. Classification (GTDB taxonomy): domain Bacteria; phylum Bacillota; class Clostridia; order Oscillospirales; family CAG-382; genus SIG636. The sequence continues at coordinate 7,664 of SVRF01000009.1, forward strand.
ATAAATTGGGCTCAAAGCGGAGGAGAATGTGCGGGCCTTTTAACAGACAGCTACATTTATGCAGATGGTATTGAAAATGTTATAGCGGTGCTTGAGGAAATCGAGGACGGAAAGCTTCCCGATACTGCCTTTGTAGAGTTAAGTGCTTGTCCCGGCGGGTGCGTAGGCGGTGTGCTTAATGTTGCAAATCCTTTTGTTGCGCGTTCACGCATTACAGCTTTGCGCAGATATTTACCTTTGATGCTCAATCGCGGATTTAACGATGCGACTAATATGTTTTGGGAGCAGAATTTGCAGTTTGAAGCTACTTTTAGGCTTGACGAGGATAGGGCAGAGGCTATGAAGAAAATGCGTCGGCTTAAAGCTATCGAAGCGATGTTGCCGGGATTAGATTGCGGTGCTTGCGGGGCGCCGTCTTGCCGTGCCTTAGCGGAGGATATAGTGTGTGGACACGCAACTATAGAGGAATGTGTTGTTAAGTACGTTCCGGAGAAAAGAGAGGATAAAGTACTTAAATGATAAGCAATAGAATTTTAGCACAAAAGTTAGACTTGGAGATGTTTAATGAAGGCGCCGAAAAGGACGTTGAAAGCGGGTATTGCGGTGATTTGTTAAGCTGGGTTATGGGCAAGGCCGAAAGCGGTTGCGCTTGGATGACGGTTATGAACAATGTTAATGTTGCCGCAGTCGCCGTGCTGCGAGATGTTTCCTGTGTTATATTGGTGGAGGGTGTAAAGCCCGATGAAAATTTGCTCTTGCGGGCACAAAGCGAAGAAATAGCACTGTACGGTAGCAATTCCGATAGCTATAATTTGGCTATAAAGATTAACGATTTGATGAAGGCGAACATATAGTTATGGCATTGCTTAATTGTGATTTTCATATTCACTCTTGCTTGTCTCCCTGCGGAGACGATGATATGACACCAAATAATATAGTCAACATGGCCTTGCTTAACGGTCTTGATGTTATTGCTTTGACCGACCATAACACCTGCGGTAACTGTAGGGCAACTATGGAGGTAGGGGCGGAGAACGGTCTTATTGTCCTTCCGGGGATGGAACTTACCACCTCTGAAGAAATACACGTAACCGTTATTTTTCCTGACATAGAAAAAGCGGAATCTTTTGGCAACTATGTTGCTACTATGCGTATGCCTGTGAAAAACAGGGTGGATATCTACGGCAATCAGTTTATCATGGATAGGGAAGACAAGGTTGTGGGCGAAGAAGAAGATTTACTAATTCTCGCAACGGGAATAGGTTTGTATGAAGTTGCGAGTTTGGCGAAAACATATGAAGGCGTTGCTACGTTAGCCCATATTGACAGGCACTCCAATGGGGTTTTGGGTGTGCTTGGTAATATTGATGAGGATATGGGCTTTTTCAAGGCAGAGGTAACACCCAATGCTTCGGAAGAGGAGTATAAAAAACGCTTTCCGTTTTTAAACTTTGTAAAAAGCTCCGACGCTCACGATTTGTTGACTATTGCAGAGGCGTGGAAGTGCTCAGTCATCAATGTTAAGGAACGTAGCTGTAAAGCTGTCTTTGATTATCTTAATGAATATAATTAATTCAAATCGTTAGAAAAAAACACCTGTTATTTGCGCGAAAAATGTAAAAAATAGTTGTATTTGAATATTGACGATAGCGCATATATATGGTATAATAAATCGGTTAGAAAAAAGCAAATTCAATATAAACGCTTTAAGGAGGTTTTAACACCAATGAAGAACAAGCTCGAGACATTGCCCTTCAAGGGTACACCTGAGCAGAAAGAACAGCTTTGCGCAGTAATTAAAGAGTACAAAGATGTTCCCGGCGCACTTGTTCAAGTGCTTAAAAAGGCACAAGAGATTTACGGATATCTGCCTCTTGAGGTTCAGATTGATGTAGCTGAAGGTCTTGACGTGCCGTTGGAAGAGGTTTATGGCGTTGTAACGTTCTATTCCTTCTTCTCTATCAATCCCAAGGGCGATTACAAAATATCTGTATGCCTTGGTACCGCTTGCTACGTTAAAGGCGCAGGCGATCTGTACGACGCACTTCAGAAGAAGTTGGGTATCTCCGGCGGCGGCTGCACTCCCGACGGTAAATTCTCATTGGAAGCTTGTCGTTGCGTAGGTGCTTGCGGTTTGGCTCCCGTTATCACAATTAATGATGACGTTTACGGCAGACTTGTCGTTAAGGATTTGGACGATATTCTTGCTAAGTATTAAGCTATGCACGAACTTTCTTTGAATGTTTTAGATGTTGCACAAAATTCTGTTTCTGCAGGAGCAAAGCTGATAGAGATATCGGTGCGTGAAAATACCTCTGACGCTTCTATGGTTATTTCCATAAGGGACGATGGCTGCGGTATGAGTGAAACTACTGTAAGAAATGTTTGTGATCCGTTTTACACTACCAGAACTACACGTAAGGTAGGTTTGGGACTGCCGTTTTTTAAACAAACCGCAGAGCAAACCGGTGGTAGCTTTTTAATAGAGTCTAAGGTAGGGAAAGGGACGTTGGTTCGTGCTGAGTACAAAACCGATAGTATTGACTGTATGCCTTTGGGCGATATATGCTCTACTATTGCCTGTCTTGTAACTCTTAATCCTCATATAGATTTTCGTTTTGTTTCCGAAAAAGATGGTAACGAATTTGTCTTTACAACTATGGAGATAAAGCAGATATTGGGTGAGGATATATCTCTTGGCGAACCTGAGGTTGCAGCATTTATCGAGGACTATCTCAAAGAAAATGCAAATCATTAAACAATTACTGAAAGGATTACTAATAATGAAAAGCTTGGAAGAACTTAAGGCTCTTAAAGCCAAGATGCAAGAAAAAATGGGTATAAGAAACGACGATTCCGCTACTACCAGAGTTGTTATAGGTATGGCTACTTGCGGTATCGCAGCAGGTGCTAAACCCGTTTTGAAGGCTTTTAGCGACGAGATTGCAAAGCGTGGGCTTACAAACGTAGCAGTTTCTCAAACCGGTTGTATCGGTATTTGCCAGTACGAACCTGTTGTAGAGGTTTATGTTGGTAATGAAGAAAAGGTCACTTACGTTAAGATGACCCCTGAGAAGGTTGCAAAGGTTGTAAGCGATCACATTGTTAACGGCAACGTTGTTACCGAATACACAATCGGTGAGTCTAAATTATAAGGAGGAGCGAAAGAATGTATCGTTCACATATACTTATCTGCGGCGGTACCGGTTGTACTGCTTCCGGCAGCGGCGCAGTTATAGCAGCACTTGAAGAAGAGCTGAAAAAGAATTCTCTTGAAGAAGAGATAAAGATAATCAAAACAGGCTGTTTCGGTCTTTGCGCCGTTGGCCCTATTATGATAGTTTATCCTGAAGGTTGCTTCTACTCTGCAGTAAAGCCTGAGGATATGGAAGAGATCGTTAACGAACACCTTATTAAGGGTAGACCTGTTAAGAGATTGCTTTATAAGGAAACTGTAGCTGAAGATTCCATAAAATCTCTTAACCACACCGATTTCTATCGCAAACAGAAGAGAGTTGCTCTCCGTAATTGCGGTGTTATCAACCCTGAAGTTATTGACGAATACATAGCTTATGACGGTTATGCTGCTCTTGGTAAGTGCCTTGACGAGTATACTCCCGAACAGGTTATTGATATCATTTTGGCAAGTGGTCTTCGCGGCAGAGGCGGCGCAGGCTTCCCCACAGGTCTTAAGTGGAAATTTGCTGCTGCTAATAAGGCAGACCAGAAATATGTTTGCTGTAATGCAGACGAAGGCGACCCCGGTGCGTTTATGGACCGTTCCATTTTGGAAGGTGACCCTCATGCAGTGCTTGAAGCAATGGCTATCGCAGGTTACGCAATCGGCGCAAGCCAAGGTTATATTTATATAAGAGCTGAATATCCTATTGCTGTTGAAAGACTTGAAATTGCTATAAAACAGGCAAGAGAATATGGCCTTCTCGGTAAGAATATCTTTGGCAAGGGCTTTGATTTCGATATAGAAATCAGACTTGGCGCAGGTGCATTTGTTTGCGGTGAAGAAACCGCACTTATGACATCTATAGAAGGTAAGCGTGGCGAGCCCAGACCTCGTCCTCCTTTCCCTGCACTTAAGGGCCTTTTCCAGAAGCCTACTATTCTCAATAACGTTGAAACCTATGCAAACATCGCTCAGATTATCAACAACGGTCCCGAATGGTTTGCATCTATGGGTACTGAAAAGAGCAAGGGTACCAAGGTATTTGCTCTTGGTGGTAAGATCAACAATACAGGTCTTGTAGAAGTTCCCATCGGTACTCCTCTCCGTACAGTTATTGAAGAAATCGGCGGCGGTATACCCAACGGTAAAAAGTTTAAGGCAGCTCAGACCGGCGGTCCTTCCGGCGGTTGTATCCCTGCAGAGTATCTTGATGTTCCGATCGATTACGAAAGTCTTATAGAACTTGGCGCGATGATGGGTTCCGGTGGTCTTATCGTTATGGATGAAGACAACTGTATGGTTGACATTGCAAAATTCTTCCTCGAATTCACAGTTGACGAATCTTGCGGTAAGTGTACTCCTTGCCGTATCGGTACAAAGCGTCTTTATGAAATGCTTGAAAAGATTACTTCCGGCAACGGCACCCTTGAAGATTTGGACGAGATGGAAAAGCTTTGCTACTACATCAAGAACAACTCTCTCTGCGGTCTCGGTCAGACGGCTCCCAACCCTGTGCTTTCCACTCTTCGTCATTTCCGCGACGAGTATATTGCACACGTTGTTGATAAGAAGTGCCCCTCCGGCGTATGTAAGGATCTTCTTTCCTTCTTCATTATTGAAGATAAGTGTAAGGGTTGTACCGCCTGTGCAAGAAAGTGCCCTGTTGGTGCTATTTCCGGTGCAGTTAAGCAGCCTCACGTTATAGATACCGCTAAGTGTATCAAGTGCGGCGCTTGTATCGAAACTTGTAAGTTTGGCGCAATAATTAAGAAATAGGAGGATACGGATAAATGGAAATGAAAAATTTAATCATTAACGGTAAAGAATATTCCGTTCCCAACGATATGACCATTCTTGAAGCATGCCGTACAGTTGGTGTTTATATACCCACTCTCTGCTGGCTTAAGGATGTCAACGAAATCGGCGCATGCCGTATCTGTGTTGTAGAAGTTAAGGGCGCAAGATCTCTTGTTGCTTCCTGTGTTTATCCTGTAGCTGATTTAAGACCCGGCTCTGAGATATTCACAAACTCTCCCGCTGTTATTGAAGCAAGAAAGACTACTCTTGAGCTTATACTCTCCACTCATGACAAAAAGTGTTTGTCTTGTGTTCGCTCCGGCAACTGTGAGCTTCAGACCCTTTGTAACGAATACGGTATAGAAAATGAAGGCAGATTTGACGGTGCTGTTGAAGCATACGACATCGATACTTCCGCTACTCATATGATAAGAAACAACAACAAGTGCATCCTTTGCCGTCGTTGTTCTGCAGTTTGCTCTAAGATTCAGTCTGTCGCTGTAATCGGTGCAAACGAAAGAGGTTTCAAGACTCACATTGGTTGTGCGTTCGAGGCAGATCTCGGTGATGTTGCCTGCGTTTCTTGCGGTCAGTGTATTAACGTTTGTCCTACAGGTGCACTTACAGAAAGAGATGATACTGATAAGGTGTTTGCTGCTCTCAGCGATCCTTCCAAGCACGTAATCGTTCAGACCGCTCCTTCCGTAAGAGTTGGTCTTGGCGAAGAATTCGGTCTTCCCATTGGTACTATTGTTACAGGTAAGATGGTCTCTGCTTTGAAGCGTCTTGGTTTTGACGGTGTGTTTGACACCAACTTTACCGCCGACCTTACAATAATGGAAGAAGCCACAGAATTCCTTGACAGATACACCAAAAAGGAAAATCTTCCTCTCATCACCTCTTGCTCTCCCGGTTGGATTAAGTATTGCGAACATTATCATCCTGATATGATTCCCAACCTTTCCAGCTGTAAGTCTCCTCAGGGCATGTTTGGTGCTGTTGCTAAGACTTATTATGCGGAAAAGATGGGTCTTGATCCTAAAGATATCTTCGTAGTTAGCGTTATGCCTTGTACCGCTAAGAAGTTCGAAGCTGAACGTGTTGATCACAGCGCTGTTAAGGGTATTCCTGATATCGACGTTGCTATCACCACAAGAGAGCTTGCACGCATGATTAAGAAGTGCGGTATTATGTTCAACATGCTTCCTGATGAAGAGTTTGATAAGCCCTTCGGTCTTGGCAGTGGTGCAGGTACAATATTCGGTGCTACCGGCGGCGTTATGGAAGCAGCTCTCAGAACTGCTGCTATTAAGCTTCTCGGCGTAGAACTTCCCGATGTTGAACTTAAGGAAGTAAGAGGTATTGAAGGTATCAAGGAAGCTACCTATAATTTGGCAGGTAACGAGATCAAGGTTGCTGTAGCAAGCGGTCTCGCTAACGCAAAGGCTCTTCTTGACGCAGTTAAGAGCGGCGAAAAGCGTTACGACTTTATTGAGATCATGGCTTGTCCCGGCGGCTGTGTAAACGGTGGCGGTCAGCCCATCCAGCCTGCGTCTGTGCGTAACTTCGTTGATCTTAGAGCTGTTCGCGGCGCTGCGCTTTATGAAGATGACAGGCAGCTCCCCGTTAGACTTTCTCACGAAAATGAAGACGTAAAGGCTGTTTACGATGAATACTTTAAGGAGCCCGGTAGCCATCGTGCGCATGAAGTGCTTCACACAGGCTATATAGCACGTCCTAAGTATTAATAAGTTTTACAAACTTTATTGCGGCGGCAGATTTTTCTGCCGCCGCATAAAAAATAAAAAAATTAATTTAAGAGTATTTGAATTTGTTTTTTTGTTTTTTAAAAATTACTTGACTATAGGGAGAATATGCTTATGGCAAAGAGAGAAATAAAAAGAATAGGTGTTCTTACATCAGGAGGAGATGCGCCCGGTATGAATGCCGCGGTGCGTGCAGTAACAAGAACAGCCCTTGCCAATAACATAGAAGTTATCGGTATTTTGAACGGTTATCAAGGTCTTCTTGACGATAATATGATCTCCTTGTCACAGCGTGATGTTTCTTACATTATAAATCGCGGCGGTACTATGCTTTACACTGCACGTTGTGAAGCTTTTATGACTAGTGAAGGTGTAAGGAAAGCAGCTGATATGTGCCGTTCCAAGAATATAGACGGCGTCGTTGCTATCGGTGGTGATGGCACTTTCAGAGGCGCACATGCGTTGTCCGAAGAGGGGATAGCATGTGTTGGCGTTCCCGGTACAATTGATAATGATATTGCTGCCACCGATATGACTATTGGTTTCGATACGGCTATGAATACGGTTGTAGATCTGATAGACAAAATCCGTGATACAGGCGAAAGTCATTCCCGTTGTAACGTTATTGAAGTAATGGGTAGGGAAGCAGGCGACATCGCTTTGCAAACTGCCTTGTCTGTTGGTGCTGTTGCGGCAATAGTTAAAGAACACCCCTGCGACTTAGATGCTTTAATTTCAAAAATGAAAGTAGCACGTAAAAACGGTAAGCGCAATTTTATAATTATAATTTGCGAAGGCATGGGTAAAGACTACGGCCCCAATTTAGTTGCTCGCATCGAAAAAGACACGGGCATAGAAACAAGACTTTCCATATTGGGTTATATTCAACGTGGCGGTTCTCCTACGCTTCGTGACAGGGTGTTGGCGACGCAAATGGGCGCGGCGGCAGTCAACAGTCTTCTTATGGGCGACACTAACGACATTATTTGTGCCCGTGGTAACGATATTGTTTCTGTTGAGATGTCTTATTCCGTAACTTTGGATAACCTTTATAAAGGAAAATTAAGTTGCGAAGAAGTAAAGAAAATCCCTCCCAGTGTTTTATTTGAAATGAACAAGCATATTGCTTCCAAGAAAGGGTATAAGGAATATATCAGCCATTTGATTGAATTTGTAAGTCTTTAATTTTAAAGGTGCTGTATCATAATGATGCAGCACCTTTTGTAATTTTCTAATTCTGTTTTATTAATTTAAATTTTGTGAAAAAATAAGTTCCGCTGTTGTCGCTTACAACACCGATTTTAGTCGAATGTGCTTCAGCAATTCTCTTAGCAATTGACAGCCCTAATCCGGAACCTGTATTTGTGTTTCTTGCTTTATCTACTCTGTAGAAACGCTCAAATATCCTGTGCAGTTCATTTGATGGAATAGGTGTGCCTGTGTTATAGAACACCAAGATCGCTTTGTCTTGATCTGATTTTAAGCTCACATTTATCTTTGCACCGTCATCGGAGTGTTTACCCGCGTTATCAAGAAAGATTTTAATAAACTGCTTTAACTGGTTGGAGTTTCCATTTATAAAAATGTTATCTTCAGTGGAATATTCGAAGCTTTTTCCGGTTTCAAAAAAAAGCACCTCGTAATTCAAACATACCGAAACAACAAGTTCAGACAAATTCAGCGGCTCCATAATCTGTTTCGAACGCTTGGCGTCGGTCCCTGCAAGGCTTAGCATATCGCTTACAAGAAAAGACATATCCTCAGCCGAAGTTTTTATTCCGCTAAGCCAATTACGCTTATCTTCGCTTAATTCGTCTGATAAAAGAATATCCGACGAAGCCAAAATGGCCGTAATCGGTGTCTTTAACTCGTGCGAGGCATCTGCTATCAGTTGCTTCTGCTTTTTTATGGATTCTGACACTGGTTTTGTTGTTAAATATGCCAAAAATATAGATATGACCAAAAAGGCAAATGCACAACACGAAATTATTACTGTTGAGAATCGTGTCATGTTGGTAAGTGTATCAAGTTCTTCCGAAATGCTTGTAAAAGCAATTAAGATGCCGCTTCGCACCTTGATTTTCATAAAACGAAGTTGCTTCGCTTTTATATCACCAATATCATTATCGCATTTTAATGCTGTCTCGACAAGTTCGTTTGCATCTACTCTTTCACGACCTTGCTCTTGTTGTATACCGGAAAGATCCTTGATGATCAGAAAAGTTCTGTAGTCTCCCGTTTTTCCGGTGCGCAAAGCAGTTTCAAGCGTAGCAACGCTTTGGTCGTACATTGTAGATTTTATAATAGAATAATTGCTATAAAATGCCACTAACATAATGGACATAACAATTATCATTGTAATAACTACAAATTTACACCTTAGCCTGGCAATCAAGGGGATACCTCCAAGTAATATCCGATTTTTCTAGCAGTGCTGATAACGACCTTTGAATTAAGAAAACTTAGTTTTTTTCTCAAAAACGAAATATAAACTTCGACGTTGTTGTCTTCTGCATCGGAGTCATAGCCCCAAACTTTGATAATTAAATCTTCCTTTTGCGTCACCCTTTTGGGATTGGACATAAGAATTTTTAATATTTCAAACTCCTTTAGGCCTAGACGGACAGTCTTTTCGTCCTTACTCAAGGTATAGCTTGATAAATTAAGAACTAAATCATCATAACGCAGCTCGTCAAGGATCACCTCGCCTTTGCGCCTGGTTAATGCTCTGACGCGAGCCAAAAGTTCTTCCTTTGAAAAAGGCTTTGTCATATAGTCATCTGCACCGCTATCAAGTCCCTTGACTTTATCCTCTGTTTCGCTTTTTGCTGTTAACATTAATATGGGCGTTTTAATCTTTTTAGCTCTTAATTGTTTTGCAATTTCTATTCCGTCCATTCTTGGAAGCATAATGTCAAGAATAATCAGGTCGTATATGTCACTTTCTGCATAAAGATAGCCATCCAATCCGTCATATACGACGTCGCAAGCGTATTTACAGCTTTCCATCATTCGGCATAAAGCGTTAGCGATGCGCTGTTCGTCTTCTACGATAAGTACTCGCATAAAGCAACACCTCCAAAACATAAGCTACCAAATCATACTTAAACTTTACTTAAATGTACTGTTGGGCATTTACACTTCGTTGTTGTTGCATAAAACATTTGCATCGAGTACTTGTAAAGAATTCTTGTCTTTTTCTTCAAATATAATTGAATAAACCAAGACAACAACAATTACAGCAACAAGTGAATAAAAAGTATAGGATAAATAGTCATATTTAAATCGGGGATCTTTAAAGGGCGCAGCCAAAATGATACTAAATACCTTTTTTGCGTTGACAAATGTATCAATCCCCAATGTTTTTGCATAAATAATAGCAGTTGAAGCGTAGTCCGTCACAACGGTTATCAGTGCAGATACCGCAAGACAGGGAATGATACGCTCAAGCCCCTTTTTTCCCGTAAACATACGGTAAAAAAGGAAGGAAAGCACGGTTATTAGTGCGGCAAACGGAATATTGATAATTAAACTGTTAAAACTTAAAATGCCATCGGAAGGAATAACAAGTAAAAAGCCAAGAACGGCCAGAAGTAAGCCTACAAATCCACCAAGCAGTGCATATAAAGTGCCTTGTATGGATTTTCCGGTTTTCTTTGTTACTCCGGCTTCTATTTCTTTAAGGTATTCATTGGCACAATCTTCGCATAACAAGTGTACTGAATTGTTTTTAATTACATATTTAGCCTTGTCGTTATTAGCATTTCCGCACTCAACACATACATCGATACCGGGAATGGCGTTTTTATGAAGCAAATTTAAAAGTTGAAGTAAAGATTCGTCAAAAGTTTTAAGGTCAGCGGATGTAGTAAATAATATAGAGTCACTAGTGATTTCGTAATCCTTCAGTGCGGGATAATTTGAATCGATCAGTTTGGCAATTTCACCCTGAAATTCAAAAGTGCTTATTAATTCACTGTTTTGTTCGCGTTCTTCATTAGTTGGAAAACAGCAACTTATAAAAGCGGTTTTTTTAGCTCCGCTGTTATAAACGGTTATTAAAAAGTTTTCTATTATACCAAAGGCATAATTTTCTTTTATAACAAAGTTATAGGATTTTGCAAACGCAGTAAGGGCTGTACTTAACATATGTCACTCCGTAAATTTTATCTTCTGTCTATTATTTTTAAATTATCAGGCAATTGACTTCTGCCATCGCTTACATCATCAGTAATTTCTATACCGATTATTTCGTAGTCGTAGTCATTAGTGTATATTTTTGCTTTTTTAAGCTCCCCGTCTATGAATAAATAATCGACGGGAATATTGTCAGTGTTTATATAACGCTCATATTCGTAATAAACAGAGCCGATAGAAGTAACACCTGTATTAATATAAGTAATCCCTTCAAAGCTCGGTGTAGGGACGTTGACAGCGCTTTTATCAAGCAAGTCGGCGGTGTTGTCCTCTAGGTTAAGCATATACGCTTCGTTTGCGCTTATGAAAACCTCTGTTGAGATGTTATGCATTTCATTCTCGACAATAGACACATAGTTGTTTCCAAACCACACTGTTGTAACAACAGGAACGGAAAGACCGCCAATTTGCCGTTGCTTGGTAATTTTGTACTTGTAGATGCCTTTATCTGTTATTTCTACGTATTTTTTTAGTTTCAAACCTATGGAAATTTCGGGGGTAGCTTCCTCAAAACTGCCCGAAATAGGAGGCGTGTCGTTAAACTCGCTTGCGTGTTCTGCTGAACTGCTTTCAATAATATCGCTTTCGAGCTCATCGACATCTTCCGGCAAAGAGGTATCGTCTGCGCTATCTGAATAAAAAGATATTTCCTCATCATCCCAATTCGATGACAAGAATTCTTCGTGTGAATTCAGCGCATCTTGTTTTGCATCAATGCCTTTTGATTTGTCAGGTAAGGCTGAAATATTCCAAAATATAAAAATAGAAATAAAGATAAATGCAATTATTAACAAAAATAAAAGGGAGTTATTCTTCATTTGATTTAGACTTTGGGCTTTTCTTCTCAAATATGTGAGACAACAAATCATCAATATTTGTTATGTGCGGTTTTTCCGGTTCATAATCTATTGTTAAAGGAACATCGTCAATGGGCGATGTGCTATTATACATCTGTGGCTCGTTGTTATCATCTTGTAAAATTTCAAGAACTTCGTCATTGTTTTGTAAGTCCAAAGTTGCGTTTTCGCTCGCGTTATCATCTTCCTCAAGCGTCGACGGAACGCTTATGACGTCTGCATCTTGTTCGTTTTTTGAGGGGGTGCCCTTTGTGTCCGGTTGGCCGAATACCTCAAGTAAAATCTTTAAAAGTTCTCGAATCGATATTTTAAGGTCACATTGTCTTAGTATAATTGCGGGCATTCCGGATTCAATATTATTCTGTATTTCTTGTCTTGCTTTTTTTGTTTTACCGAAAGCAGCTATATTGCTGTTGTCTAAACGGATACCAAGGAACTGTTTGGACTGCTTATTTTTATCACCAAATAATTTCAGCGATATTATGGCTTCTGCAGGAATGAAACCTACACCGCCATCTGCCATTGTGTAATCTGTAAAGCCTTTCTCGGTAATTGTAAAACCGGTTGTCGGAGATGTCATATTAAGGATGCAATAGCACAAAACAAAAGCAAAAAACGGTGTACATACGCCCCCTATTATCATATACACGCTAAGCATAGTTTTAGGGAGTGTGTTTATAATTGGCAAGAAAGGCGCAAACAAACAAATTAATGCGAAAATAAGCATTACAAACGAAACTATTGTGTACGCTTTGATATAAGGATGTTTTTTCTTAATTTTATATGGCAGTACGATTTTTTCGTCCAAGGTTAGACCTCCTTTTTTGAAATCATTGGTTTATGGTATGAGTTCTTATGTAGTTCAAGTACAGCGCTTTGCAGGAATCAAGCCAATGTATGCCGTCGCTACCACAAAGATCCTGTCTGAAATTACCTGTAGAATCTCTGGTAACCTCATTAAAGTTTAGATAATATAAACCGCGTTCGTGTGCTGTTTCCAGCAACAGCATATTAAAGTTATCGACTTTTTGAGCATTAAATGTTTCGGTGTTTCTAAAAGATGCCCAAGCGGGAATACCGACCAAAACAATTTTTGTATTAGGTAATATAGCGGTGATTCTGTCAAGCATTTTGTTATACAGGCTAATGTGTAATTCGTTGGACCATACGGCGATACCGTTTGTCCCCATCATCATATAAATAACCTGAGGTTGCAACTCGCTAAGCCATTGAAGTGGGGATTTAAGCGCTTCTGATTTGTTGTATGTAGGGTTGCTTGTGTAGTCTAAATAATCGTATGCACCAAGACCTCCCCAAGCGATAACGTCTTGATTTCCCAGGTAGCGCGCATCAAGCCCTAAAGCGTAAGTTAAGCTATCGCCGCAGTATACAATGTTGTTGAGATAGTCTTCACCCGCATCGGCTGTTTCCTTTAGATATGTTCTTGCAAATCTTGCAAATTCCACATCGGAATAATTCATGTTGATTGGCACGGAAGATGAACTGGGTGGGGGAGCGATGCTTGACGAGTCCTCCGGAGGAACGCTCTCAGGGGCGCTGTCAGGCATACTTTCTGTTTCCGCCTCCACATAAGGAAACAAATAATCCAGTGTTTGGTCATTTATATCTTCAACTTTTTGTGCGTGAACGTCGGCGTTGGCAACGTCTATTTCTGTGTTTGTATAAAAATAATAATTAGCCGTGTGCACTGCAAAGGACACAGCAAGGGCTGTTATACTCACCATCGCTTTTTTTAGATATACCATAATTTGACGCTCACCTCCTATATAGTTGTATTGTACTAATTGGGTTTAAAGGACATAGGTTCGATGGCTGTGTTGCTGTTAAATACATCAAGCTCCTCCGGCGCTTTACCATCGGCGTACTCTATTCTGAACGAAAACTTTAATGTATCAAACGCTTCGCCCTCGCCTTCAGCTTTAGAAGTATTGTCAGGGTTAATATAGATGTTATCCTCTAAATTAAGCTTAATATTTGTAAAAGAAATTCTGTAATATATATATCTTCCGCCGCGGTCTTCTTGCGTTGTGACCGAGGTGTACGTATTGCCGTTGGTATCAACCACAGTAAAACTTGGCTTTTTATCGCCATTGATAAGCTTTTTGTTGAATTTTACACCGAACTCCATTTCATTAGCGGTAGGCGTATATGCAACCGTATCAAGTTGAACGCTTCCATCATAATTCATAAACGTTTTAGGAAAGACTCTGTAAACCTCAAATTTATCAGGAGCGCTATTATAGATTTTAATTGCTTCTTCTGTAAATGTAACCTCCTTATACATATCAGGCTCACAATTTGAAAATAAAACTATCATTGTGATGATATATACAACAGCAACAACACCGTAAAAGCTGTATTTCAATATCTTCTTTCTAATTTTTTTCCCCTTGCTTAGCTCAGCATCATCCTCATCGGGAAAATATTTGCCTTCGTAGTCCATAAATATACCTTTCATAATTTAGATAACATAATGCGGAGAAACCCTATTTTCCCACCGCAAAATGTGGGAAACTCAAGGCTCAATCGCAAAAAAAACGGTGAAATAGGTGGATGTGCAAAAAACGCACGTGGCTTTTCCACATTTCCCACACAAAAATGCGCAAAACTTATGTAAACAAACTATTCTTTTTTGATGCTTATTTTGACCAATAGCTTCTGTCTAAAGTCCTAAGTTGAATTGCCAACGATATGTGATCTTCGGTTAATAGCTCGCTCTTGTCGAAATCTGCAATAGTTCTTGCCAGTTTTAAGATTTTATCATATCCTCTTGCAGACAAGCCTAATGTATCGTATGCTCTTTTTAGTAACTCTATACCTTTCGTTGTAGGATTGCAAAAACGTTTGATGTGTTCAGACTGCATTTGTGAGTTAAATACCAAGGGTTTTCCGCCTGCGGTTTCGAACTCAAAACGCTTTGCCGCAAATGCTCGAGCTTCGGATACGCGCTTGCGTATATCTGCGCTTTTTTCTGCTGCACGGTTTGAAGACAGAGTGGAAAATTCAAGCGACTGAACTTCAATCTGTATATCAATACGGTCAAGAAGCGGACCGGATATTTTATTCATATAAGACAGCCTCGATGCAGGCGAGCAAATACAGGGTTTAGTCAAATGTCCGTAATATCCGCATTTACAGGGGTTCATTGCGGCAACAAGCATAAAAGAACAGGGGTACGTAACTCTGCCGCTGACTCTGGTTATTGTAACCTTTCCGTCCTCCAATGGTTGGCGTAATATTTCCGTAGTGGATTTGTCAAATTCGGGAAATTCATCCAGAAACAGAACTCCGTTATGGGCCAAAGATATCTCGCCCGGCATAGGATTTTTACCGCCGCCGGCCAAACCTGCGGCAGAAACGGTGTGATGCGGAGCACGAAACGGGCGGGATGTTATAAGCGGGGTGTTTGCAGGTAAAATGCCCGCCACGGAATGCACGCGGGTGCTTTCTATAGCGTCATTTAAGGTCATTCTGGGCATAATAGACGGAAGTCGTTTTGCTAACATACTTTTTCCGGAACCGGGAGGACCTATCATCAGTACGTTGTGGAAGCCTGCTGCAGCTATTTCTAAGGCGAATTTTGCGTCGTCTTGTCCCTTAACATCACAAAAATCCAATGTATCTAAAGCGGCAATTTCTTGCAACTCTCTTATTGAAAGCTTCTTAGGCTCTATTGTTTTTACACCTTTGAGGTGTTGCATAAGCTCTTTTAGGTTATTGATGGGAAAAACATCTATCCCTCTCGCTATAGATGCTTCTGCTGCATTTGCTGCAGGGACGTAAATTTCTTTAAATCCCGCTTCCTTAGCTGCGAGCGCCATGGATAAAACACCGTGAGTCGGTCGTATCTCGCCCGTTAAGGAAAGCTCACCAACAAAGCATTTGCCGCCAAGGAAAATGTTACCGGTTTTACTTGTATCCAAAACAGAAAGCAGAATCGGCAAATCGAAGCCTGTGCCTTCTTTCTTTTGGCATGCCGGTGCTAAATTCACAGTAACCATACCGTGTATCAAAGGGACTCCGCAGCTTGCCGCAGCGCCTCTGATTCTACCTTCAGCTTCGCGAATAGCCGTATCGGGCAGACCAATTATTTCTAACTTTTCTTTTATGTTGGAGGCGTGAACACTTTCAACGGAAACCAAAAAACCGTCAATCCCGTTTACAGCAGCAGAACATACTATACTTACCACGACTCAATCCTCCATTATATGCTTGCGGTTTATATGTATTGCTAAATCAGTATACATCATATGTTATTATAGCACAAATTTTGGATTTTTCAAGGGTTGTATGCTTTTTTGCTGGCAATATAAAAATATATGGAAAAATTTTTTGTTGAAAAATGCTTAAAAAAAACAAAAAACATATTTACACGGGGAGAAAAAGGTGATATAATACTTGAGGAAAATTATACGGAGGTATTAAAATGCTTAGAAAGAAAATTTCAATGGACGGCAACACCGCTGCTGCGCATGTCTCTTATGCGTTTACAGAAGTTGCTGCCATCTACCCCATCACTCCTTCCAGCCCTATGGCTGAAGTTACAGACACTTGGTCTGCATCTAACAAGAATATTTTTGGCGAACCCGCTAAGAATATTTTTGGTGACAACGTTAAGATAGTAGAAATGCAGTCTGAAGCTGGTGCAGCTGGTGCTGTTCACGGTTCTCTTGCTGCAGGTGCTTTAACAACTACTTACACCGCTTCACAGGGTCTTCTTTTGATGATCCCTAATATGTATAAAATCGCTGGCGAGCTCCTTCCTTGTGTTATCCACGTTTCTGCTCGTTGCGTAGCTTCCCATGCGCTTAACATTTTTGGCGACCATTCCGACGTTTATGCTTGTCGTCAGACCGGCTTTGCTATGATGGCTGAGTCTAATCCTCAGGAAATTATGGACCTTGGTGCTGTTGCTCACCTTGCAACAATTAAGGGCAGAGTTCCCTTCCTCAACTTCTTTGACGGTTTCCGTACTTCTCACGAAATCCAGAAGATCGAAGCTTGGGATTATGCTGACCTTGCTGAAATGGTTGACTTTGACGCTGTAAAAGCTTTCCGTGAACGTGCAATTAATCCCGAACACCCTGTTCTTCGCGGCTCTGCTGAAAACGGTGACATTTTCTTCCAGCACCGTGAAGCTTGCAATACCTACTATGATGCAATCCCCGGTATCGTTGAAGAATATATGGAAAAGGTTAATGCTAAGCTTGGCACTAACTATCAGCTCTTTAACTATTACGGCGCTCCCGATGCTGAAAAGGTTATCATCGCTATGGGTTCTGTATGCGACGTAGCAGAAGAAGTTATAGATTATCTTACCGCAAAGGGTGAAAAGGTTGGTCTTATTAAGGTTAGACTTTACCGTCCCTTCAGAGCCGACAAGCTTGTTGCAGCTCTTCCTAAGACTTGTAAGAAGATAGCTGTTCTTGACAGAACTAAAGAACCCGGCTCCCTCGGCGAACCTCTTTATCTCGACGTTGTTACCGCTTGTGCTACCATGGGCGTTAACGCAAAGATAGTTGGCGGCCGTTACGGTCTCGGTTCCAAGGATACTCCTCCTTCCTCTATTTTTGCTGTATACGATAACCTTGACAAGGACGAACCCAAGAACGGCTTCACTCTTGGCATCGTTGATGATGTTACAGGCCTTTCTCTTGAAGAAAAACCTGCTCCCGATACAAGCGCAGAAGGCACCATCTCTTGCAAGTTCTGGGGTCTTGGCGGCGACGGTACTGTTGGTGCTAACAAGAACTCTATTAAGATTATAGGTGACCACACCGATAAGTTCATCCAGGCATATTTCCAGTACGACTCTAAGAAGACCAGTGGTCTTACCATTTCTCACCTTCGTTTTGGTGACAAGCCCATTAAGTCTCCTTATTATATAAATAAGGCTAACTTTGTTGCTTGCCACAACAACGCTTACCTTACTCAGTATGACATCGTTCAGGACGTTGTTCCCGGCGGCACCTTCCTTTTGGACTGCGCTTGGACTACCGAAGAACTTGATACAAAACTTCCCGCTGCAGTTAAGCAGTACATCGCAAAGAATGATATTAACTTCTATATAATTGACGGTACGGGTATCGCAATTAACAGAATAGGCAACGCTAAGGTTAAGAACACCGTTCTTCAGTCCGCGTTCTTCTCCCTCGCAGGTATCCTTCCTAAGGATGAAGCTATTGAATATATGAAGAAGATGGCTTATAAGTCCTACATTAAGAAGGGTCAGGCCATCGTTGATCTCAACTACAATGCTATCGAAGCAGGTAGTGACGCATATGTAAAGGTTGATGTTCCTGCTGCGTGGGCAACCTGCGCTGATGACGCTCCTAAGGCTGCTGCTACAGGCGATAGAGCGGATCTCGTTGCTTTTGTTAACGATATCGTTAAGCCTGTTGGCGCAATGAGAGGTGACTCTCTCCCTGTTTCTGCATTCCTTAAGCATGCAGATGGTACCTTCCCTCAGGGTTCTTCCGCTTACGAGAAGAGAGGCGTTGCAGTTTCCGTTCCTGTATGGAATAATGATAAGTGTATTCAGTGTAACATGTGTTCGTTCGTATGTCCTCACGCTGCAATCCGCCCGTTCGCACTTAACGAAGATGAAGCTGCTAAGGCTCCCGCTTGCACAAAGTTTACCGCTAAGCCCGTTGTAAAAACTGACTATAAGTTTACAATGGCTATTTCTCCTCTTGACTGTATGGGTTGTACTCTCTGCGTTAAGGCTTGTAAAGTTGGTGCGCTTGAGATGACATCGAGAGTGTCTCAGCTTGACCAGCAGGAAGCTTTCGACTACGCGGTGTCTAAGGTATCAGAAAAGCCTGAGCTTATCAACAATACCGTTAAGGGTAGTCAGTTTAAGCAGCCTCTTCTTGAGTTCTCCGGCTCTTGCGCAGGCTGTGCTGAAACTTCTTATGCTCGTCTTATTACTCAGCTCTTCGGCGAAAGAATGTACATCTCCAACGCAACAGGCTGTTCTTCCATTTGGGGCGGTTCTGCGCCTGCAACTCCTTATACCGTTAATAAGGAAAGCGGTTGCGGTCCTGCTTGGGCAAACTCTCTCTTTGAAGACAATGCTGAACACGGTCTTGGTATGGCTATCGGCCAAAAGACCATCCGTAATAGACTTATCGGTTACGTAAAGGAACTTGCTGAAAAGATCGAAGATGCAGATAAGAAGGCTATCGTTGATAACTATCTTGCGACTGTTGATGATGGTAAGACTAACACGGCAGCTACCAAGGCACTTGTTGCAATGCTTGAGGCGTGCGATTGCGATTGCGAACTCAAGAATAAGATCCTTGCAGGCAAAGATTACCTTTCCAAGAAGTCCGTTTGGATTTTCGGCGGAGACGGTTGGGCTTATGACATTGGCTTTGGCGGTCTTGACCACGTTATCGCTTCCGGTGAAGACGTAAACATCATGGTATTCGATACCGAAGTTTACTCCAACACCGGCGGTCAGGCTTCTAAGGCTTCTAACATCGGTCAGGTTGCACAGTTTGCTGCTGCCGGTAAAGCAATCGGTAAGAAGGACCTTGCCGCTATTGCAATGTCCTATGGTTATGTTTACGTGGCACAGATAGCTATGGGTTCTGATATGAACCAGACCATCAAGGCTATTACAGAAGCAGAATCTTATCCCGGTCCTTCCTTGATAATCGGTTATGCACCTTGCGAAATGCACGGTATTACCGGTGGCGGTATGCAGAACTCTCAGCTTGAGATGAAGAAAGCTGTTGATTCCGGTTACTGGCACACATTCCGTTACGATCCTCGCCGTGTTGCAGAAGGCGCTAACCCCTTCGTTCTTGATTCCAAGGAACCTACCTTGTCCTATCAGGATTTCATTAAGAGCGAAAACCGTTACAACACTCTTACCAGAGCTTTCCCTGAAAGAGCAGCTGTTCTCTTCGCACAGGCTGAAGAAAACGCTAAGGCTAAGTACGCAAAGCTTAAGAAGTTGGCGGAATAATTTTAAAGTTTATGGGGCGGGCTTGGTACAGTCCGCCCCTTAGAAATTGTATATGTTGATTTGGAGGTGCCTATTTCGTGAACGTGGATAATAAAAATAAATTGTACGAGTTTGAAAAGATTGCAATTATTGTTGTATTGGTTCTTGTTGTTGTGATAGGGGCTATTGTTGTGTCTATAGCAACGTCAGGAAATGACTCCCGTAACGACAAAGGCACCGATAGTGAACTTGTTATACAAGGAACATCCGATATTTCCGAAACGGATGATTATACAGGAGACTCCGAACAGGGGGGCGAACAGGAGAATTCCGATGGTTTTGACGAAAATCCTCTGCAAGGTGGAAATGCGAACATAAAGTTTGAAACAATAACTGTTGATAACACAATGCTCACTGAAGGTGAGCTAGTTCTTGTAAATCAAGATTATGAATTCAGAAAGAATATTGAAGACTCGCTTGTAAACGTATATGCTGAAAAAGTTAAAAGAAATCAATCTTTTGTTTTGAGCACCACCACCTTGATGCTACGCATGGAAACCATAGATGCGTTGTGCGATATGTTGGCAGGCTTTAATAAAGATACAAACATTGGTACACAAAGCTTGATGATAACAAATACATATGTTGATATAGATAAGCAACAAAGCGATTACGAAACGGAAGCGTCAAAGCTTGACAGTTCTAAATTGCCGTATTTACAGGCCGGTGGCGAGAGCGAGCATCACACAGGGTTGGCTTTTCATATGGTGGTATATCCCAATTCCCAAGGAAAGATGGGGCAGGGGTCTTATGAATGGTTCGTTGATAATTGCTGGAAGTACGGTTTTGTGTTGAGATACCCCGAAGGCAAAGAAGATAGGACGCAGGCCTTTGCTGATATTACACATTTCAGATATGTTGGCATACCACACGCTGCGTGTATGAATATAAATCAATGGGTCCTTGAAGATTATTTGGATTTCCTGCAGGATAGAACTTCTTTCGAAAATCGGAAAACCATAAAAGACAGCGAAGGCGTAGGTTATGAAGTGTATGCGGTGAAGGCTGACGAAAGCGGCAAGACGAAGGTGCCTGTGCCTGCTGCGGATTCGAATTGGTCTTATACTATAACAGGCGCAAATAATGGGTATTTCGTTGTTACAATTAAATTAAAATAACATCGCAAAGTGCACGAACGTATGTTTTGTGCACTTTTAATTCTTTTGCCGGAAATTGCAATTTGTTTTGTTTGGGTTGCACAACGTACAGGGGGTGTATGAGTGCAATATGCACAACATGATGAATGTCGGCTTTTGGCGCTTAGTTCAAATTTGAAACAGGAGCGAGCGTTCCTTTATAAATTGGTTTTTGGCTCTTGCGAATTGTGGGCGCTATTAAGCAATTTTCTTTGATTAGGGCTGTAAATTTTAAATATCTCAAATTAAACACAAGGGTGTTTCTTTTGAAAGTTTTCGCTGCTTCCGGTGGAACAATATGAACAATTAATAAAACTTGCGGTAAGGCGAGGGGACGGATTCAATATATAGATTTTCTTTATAAGTGAATGCTTGACAAAGACTGTTAAATCTGCTAATATAAAGCTTGTATTTGTATGATGTAATATTATACAGTAATAGTTTTAGGAGGAATGTTGAATGGCGAGAGTAACCTCTAAGCCCAAAAGAGTGTTTGTGTTTACGCTGATGCTTGTTATGCTTATGACAGGCTTTGGCTCTGTCGGTAACGCAAGCGCTACTGATTCTGCTAACATGGAACTTCCTGATTCCATGATCAGAACCGACTTGTCAGATATTAAGGATGAACTTTCATCTACTTCGTATTCTGACTATTTGACAGTGAATTCTTATTACACGGTAGATGAAAACGGCGAAACCGTAATTAATAAGGACATGCATGCAACTGCAAGACTTGACATTGACCTGTCTGCGTATGATAATGATCATGAAGACTTGGCAACTGTTGATTTCTTCAAGGACGCATCTGAGATTGAAGGCATAGTTGGTGCCAATGGCAACTTTTCTGCTGTTGCAGTGGGTGATGACGGAAGTATTACATACACTTTTGTTGTTGAAAAAACCGCTTTTTACTGCTTAGAAGTTGGTTATTACACCGGCAATGTATATTTCTATCCTGAAGCTGAATGTAAGACTGATGCGGAAGGTAAGCACTATCACGACTATTACGCAACCGCAGTTAAGGATGAAGGCTATTCCAATTCTTCTGCAAAATGCGAGGAATGCGGAGCAGATCTTTCTGCAATCAGTGCGAAGAATTCTGCAATAGAGAGAAAAATCCTTATAGATGGTTCTATTCCGTATAAGGAATCTCGTTCCGTTAAGTTCCAGCGTTCTTGGGCAGACGTATACTATGTTGGTAAGGGCGACGATAGAAAAGAATTGCTTTCTAACTCCCCTGAATACATTGAAGCGTTGAAAAACGCCCACAACAAAGGCGAAACACTTTTTGTTACGGACGCTAACAAGAACGAGAAGAAACCCGAAAAGGCACTCATAAATGAGTGGGTTGCTACTGAAGTTTATGACTCTACGGGTTATGCTTCAGATCCTCTTATGTTTTACTTGGAAGCCGGCACTCATACAGTTACTATAGACGCAATAAGAGAGCCTGTTATATTTAATTCTTTGGCATTCGTCCCTGTAAAGGTGTCAAAGACATACGAACAGTATCTCGCTGAACATAAGGATGCTAAGGATGTTCCTGCAGGTATCTGCATAACTCTCCAGGGCGAGGATTCCTGCAAAACTTCTTCAAACACCATTTATCAGACAAGCGATAGGACTTCTGCTTATACAGAGCCTCAGGATGTTGCTTGCACACTTCTCAATGAGATAGGCGGCGATAAGTGGCAGTACGTTGGTCAATGGATCGAATGGCAGGTTTCTGTTCCCGAAACAGGTTTCTATAACATTGTACCCCGTTCTATTCAGGACTTCTATTCCGGCGTGTTTGTTTCCAGAAAGTTTTATATCGACGGTGAGGTTCCTTTTGAAGAGGCAGGCGCACTTCGTTTCGATTATAGCGACGTGTGGAAGACAGGCGGTCTTACCGACGGGAAGACTAACTTTAAGTTCTACTTGGAGAAGGGCACTCACGTTATAAGACTTGAAGTTGTTCTTGGCGAAATGGCTCAAATCCTTAGCGATGTTGAAACCTCTCTTAACAACATTAACTCTTATTATAGAAAAATATTGATGATTACCGGTCCCGACCCCGATGAATATCGTGACTATAGCTTCGAAAGAACTCTTCCGGAAGTAGTAAGAGGTCTTAGAAACGAAGCTAAGATACTTGAAGGCATATACGATGCACTTGTTTCTGCAATGGGCCCTGGTGACCACTCTGTAACGCTTGAGAAAGTTGCATATACCGTTAAGCAAATGGGTAATCAGCCTTCTAAAATAGCGGCATTGATGGACGACCTTAAGACACAGACAGGTTCTTTGGGTACATGGCTAACACAAACACAGAATCAGCCTCTCAATATAGACTATATAAAGTTTATGGCTCCTTCTGATGAACTGCCCGAGGCAGAGGCAGGCTTCTTCAGGGAACTTTGGCAAGAAATTCTCAAGTTCATTATGTCCTTCTTTACCGATTATACTTCTATAAGCAGTGCTGACGGCAAGGGGACGAGCGAAACCGACCAAGCTCACACCGTAGAGGTTTGGGTTACCACCGGTCGTGACCAGGCTTCTATTTTGAGAAACTTGGTAGACGATAAGTTCTCTATAATGTATCCCGGCATCAATATTAAAGTTAAGCTTGTTGCCGCAGGTACATTGTTGCCCTCCACTTTGGCAGGTACAGGCCCTGACGTAGCTTTGGGTAATGCACAGACTGAAGCTATAAACTACGCTATTCGTTCTGCCGTAATGGCGCTCAACGATACGACTGTGTATGGTAAAGATGATGATGTAAAGGGTTACGATTTCAACAATTTTGATATTTATAAAGA
This sequence comes from Oscillospiraceae bacterium, assembly GCA_015064945.1. Classification (GTDB taxonomy): domain Bacteria; phylum Bacillota; class Clostridia; order Oscillospirales; family CAG-382; genus SIG636. The sequence goes on from SVRF01000009.1 coordinate 31,434, forward strand.
CGATCCTGTATATAAGAACAATGGTTATTATACCGTGGCTGATGACGGTTCTTTAGATTGGAATGTAGATACAATTGACGAAGTTAGGACTCGCTTTGCAAATCAGGCAACTGTTCCTTTGACGCTTTACGGTAAGTTGTACGGTATTCCTGAAAATATGTCTTTCTATATGATGTTCTACAGAAAGGACATACTTGCAGAACTCGACCTTACTGTTCCTAATACTTGGGATGATTTCTATCAAATGATTTATACCTTGCAGTCCAACAAGTTGGAGATAGGTTTCCCCTCCGGTGTTACCGGTTCTACGATTTGGATGTACCAAAAGGGTATAACTATGTATGATGAAGGCAACTTTGATGCTTATAAGAATAATAAGGATTATTGGAACAAGTTGCAGTCTTCCGGCAATACCTATACACACGTTTATTACGATGACGAATGGAACAAAATAGGGGAGGAAGAACTGCCCAAGACAAACGGTATGACCATTAATTTGGATGACGAAGTTGCACTTGCGTGCTTCGAAGACGTTTGTCAGCTTTATACAATGTATGATTTCCCTGTAACCTATGACTTCGCTAACCGTTTCCGTTCCGGCGAAATGCCTATAGCAATCGCTGACTATACAGCTTATAACCAGTTGATAGTATTTGCTCCTGAAATTAACGGCATGTGGGAGTTTACTCCTCTTCCCGGTACCGTTGGTGATGATGGTAAGATCAACAATACTACTGTAGGTACCGTTACAACGATGATGATGCTTCGTTCTGTTGAAGAAAGAGGTAACGAATTTGCTTCCTATATATTTATGCAGTGGTGGTCCGGTGCAGATGCACAGAGCAGCTACGGTAACGAAATGGAAGCTCTTCTCGGTCCTTCTGCTAAGCAGAACACGGCAAATATGGAAGCGCTCTATTCCATGCCTTGGACTAAGAGCGAATACGACAACCTTTCCGCACAGTTTAACAGCGTAACTTGTACTCCTGAATATCCCGGTGGCTACATCATAGCACGTTATGCACAGTTTGCATTCTTGGCAGTTTACAACGAAGACGCTGAACCTGTTGAAAAGTTGCAGTCTTACATCACAACAATCAATGCAGAGCTTTCTCGTAAGAGACAAGAGTTCGGTTTGCCGATAGTTGAAGATTATCCGTTGGATAAATAGGCGATATACTTTTTATAAAAATATTCAAGGAGATGTAATATGGAACAAAAGACAATTTCTGAGCAGCAGCAACCTGTGCTTAGAAGAGACAAATCAAAGCTCCAGTGGACTTGGATAGAAATGAAAAAGTATAAAGTTGCGTATCTTATGATCGCGCCTTTCTTCCTTCTTTTCTTCACTTTCACTGTTGTGCCTGTGCTTTTATCTGTTGTACTAAGTTTTACAACATTTAATATGCTTGAATTCCCCGACTTTATTTGGTTTGACAACTATATCAGACTTTTCCTTGATGATGATATATTCATTTTGTCAATCAAAAACACTTTTATCTTTGCGTGTATAACCGGTCCCGTTTCTTATCTGCTGTCATTGTTTATTGCGTGGTTTATTAACGAACTTAAGCCTAAGCTTAGAGCTTTCGTTACCCTTATATTCTACGCACCTTCTATAGCAGGTAACGTATATCTTATTTGGACCTTGCTTTTCTCCGGTGACCAATACGGTCTTGTTAACTCCTGGCTTATGCGCTTGGGCTTTATCAGCTCTCCGGTACTGTGGTTCCAGGATACCGATTACATATTCCCTTTGGTAATAGTAGTTGCTTTGTGGACCAGTCTCGGCACATCCTTCTTGACCTTCATTGCAGGCTTCCAGGTTGTTGATAAATCCTTGTATGAAGCAGGTGCGGTTGACGGTATTAAGCACCGTTTCCAGGAACTTTGGTACATAACATTGCCGACTATGAAGCCTCAGCTTATGCTTGGTGCTATCCTGGCAATAACAAACTCTTTCGGTTTCGGTGCAGTTATAACGGCGTTAGTTGGCTTCCCCAGCCCTGACTATTGCGTGCACACAATAATGCACCATCTGCAGGACTACGGCGGATCACGTTTTGAGATGGGGTACGCTTCTGCAATCGCTACCATTTTGTTCTTGATGATGGTAGGTGCTAATGCGCTTGTAACAAAAATGATGAGAAAGGTGGGTACGTAATAAGTTATGGCAAAAAAATTGACCAGAGCTCAAAAGAAGGGCGACAAACCAAAGCGTCTGAACCGTTCAACGGGCGGCGATGCGGGTATATTTGTTTTCCTTGCTTTGTTTGGCGTAATTATGGTTTTCCCTATGGTATACGCTATTTCTCAGTCTCTCAAGCCTCTTGATGAATTGTGGCGTTTCCCTCCCAGAGTTTTTGTTGAGAACCCAACAGCTAAGAACTACAAAGATTTGTTCCGTATGTTGGGCGATGCATGGGTACCTTTCTCACGTTACATATTTAACACTGTGTTCATTTCCGTGTTAGGTACAGCAGGCAACGTATTGTTTTCTTCCTTGGCAGCTTATGCTCTTGCTAAGATTGCTTTCCCCGGCAGAAAATTCTTCTTTAAGATAGTTGTATATTCGTTGATGTTTAACTCAACGGTTACGGGTATAACAAACTTTATTACCATGTCTTTGTTTGGTATGATCGATACTTACTGGGCAATTATTGTTCCTGCATGGTGTACGACTTACGGCTTGTATTTGATGAAGCAGTTTATGGAGACTTCGGTTTCGGACCCTGTTTTGGAATCTGCAAGACTTGAAGGCGCTAGTGAAATGAAAATATTCTGGGTTATTGCAATGCCCATGGTTAAACCTGCTTGGGTAACCCTCATAATATTTGCGTTTAACGGTTTGTGGAATAGTGGTACAAGTACTTATATCTATAGCGAGCAGCTTAAGACCTTTAACTACGCTATAAGCCAAGTTGTTTCCGCTGGTATCGCAAGAGCCGGTGCTTCTGCAGCGTCTACAGTTGTTACAATGATCGTTCCGATTATCGTGTTTATAATTACACAAAGCAACGTAATTCAGACGATGTCTACTTCCGGTATGAAAGACTAATAAGGAGGATAACATGAAAAAGCGATTAATTAAAATTTTAGTGTTGTCGTTTTGCATCGTTATGCTTCTTGGCAGCATTTCAGCAAGCGCAATAGTTCCTTATACCACTTATACGTATGACGTAAACGGTAAGATGGTTAAAAGCCCTCATGCATACGTTTCGTCTACACTTATTACAGCAAATTCTGTTTTGAAAAAATTCGAAGCAGGTGCTAATAAGAATGCAAGCGCTCTATATACAACCGACGACATAGCTTTCGGATCTATAGAGGACGTTTGTACCGATGAAGAAGAGAACGTGTATCTCTCTGACTCCATAAACAACAACGTAAAGGTTTTGGATAAAAACTATGCGTTGAAGTTTATCATCAGCGAGTTTATTAACGATGAAGGTGTTCATGACTCTTTGTCCGGCCCCACAGGCTTGTATGTATCCGACACTGAAATTTATGTTGCAGATACGAAAAACAAGCGTATAGTTATATTTGACAAGCTTGGTAATTTTGTGTGCATAGTTCCCGAACCTTCCAGCGATGTTATGCCTGCAAACAGCATTTATACTCCTATAGCTGTTGCCGCAGACCAAGCGGGGCGTGTTTATGTTGTTTCTCAGAGTACTAACTACGGCGTTATTTCTCTTAACAGAGATGGATCTTTTAATAACTTTATCGGTCCTCAAAAGGTTTCTTATAACGCATTTACTATCTTGTGGCGTTCTTTGTTCCTCAGCGATGAGCAGATTGCTGCAGGTGAAAAGTTTGTACCAACCGAGTATAACAACATCACAATTGACTCTGAAGGTTTCCTTTTTGTAACTACATCCTCTATCGACGCTGCTAAGCAGCAGGAAGCTATAACGGCGCGAGATAAGACCGCAGACTTCGCACCTGTTAAAAAGCTTAATCCCAACGGAAGTGACGTTTTGCGACGCAACGGGTTTTATCCTCCTTCCGGTGAAGTTGATGTTAACACTATTGCGACGGCTGAAAATGCTATAACAGGCGCTTCTGTTATTGTTGACGTCGCTCTTGGGCCCTCCGGCATGTGGAGTATAATCGACCAAAAACGTAGCCGTATATTTACATATGACAATAACGGCAACCTATTATTTGCTTTTGGTGACAAGGGTGAACAAATAGGGCAGGGCACAGCCTTTAACGCAATAGCATATCAGGGTACAAAAATGCTTGTTCTCAGCGACCTTAATATCATAACCGTTTATGAAAGAACCGAGTATGGTGATTTGGTTGCTGCGGCTTTGCAGAATACTTTGGATCAAAACTATGATTTATCTGTAGAGTATTATAAGAGTATTCTCCAGCACAACAACAACTATGACAGTGCGTATATCGGCATTGCTCAGAGCTTGTATCGTGACGGTGAATATGAAGAGTCTATGAAGTATTGTAAGCTTGCTTACGATACCGAAAACTATTCTATTGCCTATGCTGCTTTGCGTAAACAATGGATAGAAAAGTATGTTTATTGGATTCCCGTTGTTATTGTTGCTTTCTTCTTTATCCTCAGCAAGTGTATGTCATACATTTCTAAGGTAAACAAGAAGGGTCTTGTTTACAAAGAAAAGCGCACCCTTAAGGAAGAAGTGTTTTATGCATTCCATATTTTGACACATCCTTTTGACGGCTTCTGGGATCTTAAGCATGAAAAGCGCGGCTCCATTAAGGGCGCGACAACAATCCTTATAATTACAGTTATTGCTTTTGTTTACCAATCTATGGGTAGAGGGTATCTTTTTGATCCCTACAACGAAGGCGCAAACATAATGATGACGATTTTGTCAGTACTTTTGCCGGTTGTTCTTTGGGTTACAGCAAACTGGTGCTTGACAACATTGTTTGACGGCGAAGGTAGTTTGAAGGATGTATATGTTACCACATGTTATGCAATCCTTCCTCTTCCCCTAACGATTATTCCTTCTGTTTTTGCATCTAATTTCACTGTTTTAGATGAACAGGGCTTGGTAAATCTTCTTACAGGCATTGGTTTTGTTTGGGCATTTATGCTACTGTTCTTCGGCGTAATGGTTATTCATGACTACGGCTTGTTTAAGAATCTCATAACAATATTGGGTAGTATCATTGCAATGGCGTTTATCATGTTCATAGGCATATTGTTTACTAGCCTTGTACAAAAGATTGCATCTTTCATCTACACAATATTTATTGAGCTTAAGTTGAGAGGTAGTACCGACAGCATAGGCGAGTTCTTTGCTAAACCTCTTAATGTTATTATAACCGTTGTTGCTGTAATCGCTGTTATAGCTATATTCGTTCTTGCAAGTAAGGGAATGAAGAAACTTAAAGAAAAATTCGGAAAGGTAGGTAGATAATATATGAAAATGAATAAATTATTTACCGCCATTGCAATTGCTGTAATATTTGCATTGTGTGTTCCTTTCTGTTGCGTTCTTTCTGTTGCTGCCGCTGAAGAAGAACAAGCTAACAAGTGGGATAGTTTGCAAGCGGCTTATATGGCTGCACCTTTTGCTAATATCGCGGAGCGTATTTATGCGAATGGTCCTACTGTTGATCCTGTTACGGGTAGTATACCTTCTATGAAGCTAATATATCCTACTATTGAGGCTTTTGAAAAGGTAGAAGATAAGTTCGCTTTGAAAATTGAAAATGCTCAATACGCACTTTATGTTGACGATTTGACAGGCGAACTTGTGTGCCTTAAGTTGGTTGATAGAGATGAAGACGGTTATGCCGATGTACATCCCGACTTCCTTTCTTCTACAGTTAAAGATATAGACAATAATGATGTCAGTGTTTTTGACTATTGTGGTAAATGGGCTACCAACCCTTACAGCATCGGTAGCTCTACTGCAGCAACTTCTGTTAAGGCACAGCTTTATTCTCAGCTTATTATTGAATACACCGATAACGGTGTTGCTGAGAAGTATTATAGCTTTGAAGAATCAGCACTTTATGACCAAATTAAAGTTTCCGGCATTAAAAACGGTGCCAGGGTTGAATACGCTGTAGGTGAACAAGCTGTTAAGTATCTTGTACCTTTCTTCATTACTGAAGAAAAATACAACGCTTTGATGGCACAGGTTGAAGAAGGCCTTCGTGCTGCTTATCCTAATGACAGTGACTTTAATTTTTATTTTGAAAAAGCTACGGTTCTTTATCGCGACTATTCAAAAGACGACCTTGCCGGCCAGCCTGAGTATATAATTAACGCAGTTGAGCGTTTGGGCACATGTTATTTGTACGACTATAAAACCGGCAAAGGTAAAAACCTTGACCTTTTGGAAAGTTACATTTCCGAGTATACCAACTATACTTACGAGCAGTTGGATGAAGATCATGCTGAAACAGGTTACACAGTTGCTACCGAAGCTCCCGCTTCCTTTAAGTTAGCTATTGAGTATACCTTTGACGAGTATGGTATGATGATTCGTTGTTCCGCTGGTAATATACGATTTGACTCTTCTTCTTTCCAGTTGGATGACGTATACTTGCTTCCATATGCAGGTGCTGGTGACATTAACAATGAAGGCTTTGCGCTTTATCCTGATGGTTCCGGTGCTATAATTGATTTTAAGGATGCACGCTCTCAAACCTTTACATTGGTTACAACCGCTTACGGTCAGGACTATGCATTTTCAACGATTTCCGGTGCAAACAACGAAGATGCAAGATTACCTGTATTTGGTATGGCTGAAGTAACAACGGATGATGAAGGAAATAAAAACTCTTCAGGTTTCTTGGCCTACGTTGAAGAGGGTGAGTCTTTGGCAGATATATCCGTGAATTGTATTGCCAATTCCCATCCTTATCTCCAGGCATATACCAAATTTAATCCCCGTCCTTCTGACCAATACAGTCTTAGCGGCGGTATTTCCAGTGGTTCCACTATGTGGACTGTTGAAGCTAAGCGTAAGTATACCCGTAACTATAGAGTGAGAATTTTCATTTTGGAGGAGCAGGATACAAGCTATTCCGAAATGGCTAACACCTTGCGTAGTTACTTGATTGACAAAGGCGTTATTTCTTTGATGGACGAAAAAGAAGACAAAGACATACCTTTGGTAATCGAAACATTGGGCGCTATAGAAACCACTGCCCGTATTTTGGGTGTTCCTTATGCTAAGATGCAAGCACTTACTTCTTTTGAGGATGTTCAAAAGAACATAGTAGGGAAGTTGCGCGGCGAAGACGTTGCCGAACCTATTAATAACATAGTTGTTAAGCTTAACGGCTGGTTGGACGGCGGTCTTGACTATAATGTTCCCAGTGGTGTAGAAATTGAAGATGCTCTTGGTGGTGAAGACGGCTTTAAGAGCTTGGTTGATTTCTGTAAGAAGAATAATGTAACACTTTATCCTGATTTTGATTTCTCTTATTCAAGAGTGGATGAAATGTTCGATGGCTTTGATGCAGATAAGGATTTGGCTCGTACAATAGACGACAGAAAGTCTTATAAGAAGACCTATAATCCTATTTATCAAACATACGATTATAGCGGCCAAGGCGTTATTTCTTCTAACAGAATGATGCATTTTTATGATTCTACTTATGCTGAGTATAAGAATTACAAAATCGGCAACATTTCTGTTTCTACATTGGGCGGCAACTTGAATTCCGACTTCAATGAAGACGATCCTTTAAATAGAGAGGACTCTAAAGTTTTAGTTGACAGACTCCTTAAGAAAGTCAGCGAGCAGAACGAAAATGTAATGCTTTCCGGTGGTAATATTTTCACTGTTAAGTATGCAGATATAATCCTCGACGTTCCTCTTGAAGATTCTCTGCTTAGATACACTTCTACCGAGATACCTTTCTACAGCATGGTTCTTCACGGCTCTGTTGAATATGCGGGTTCAGCTTTGAACCTTGCAGGTGATTATCAGGCTTCTGTTTTGAAGACGATCGAAAGCGGTGCAGTTCCTTACTTTATTGTTGCTGCACAAAACACTTCTGACCTTAAGAATAGTGGCGTTTATTCCATGTATTACTCTGTAAGATACAGCATTTGGCTTGAAGATATCTATTATACGTATCACAAAATTAACGATGTTCTTAAAAACGTTAAATATAGCCAAATAATTAAGCATGAATTCCTTGACGACTATTATAACGTTGTTCGTGTAACTTACGATAACGGTTATTCTATTGTTGTTAACTACAATGATGAAGAATTTACTTATCGTGATAACGGAATTTATACTGTTGACGCATCCGGTATTTTGATATTCAAAGACGGTGCGCTTGTAACAAATGAGTAAGGGGGCCGGAGATAATATGAAAAACAAAATAACAGTTTCTTCTTTGAGTTGTCCGGCAAAAAGGCGTAAGTCTAAATCGTTGGAAAAGCGCAGAGCAAGGATGGGGTATGTATTTGTACTGCCTTTTATATTGGGCTTTGCTTTTATATACCTTCCTATGATTATTGAGTCCTTGAGAATAAGCTTCAGCCAAATAGATGCAACCGTCCAGCCCGTTGCGTATAACTATGTCGGTTTTCAAAACTATATAGAAGCGTTTAAGGGTGAAGATGTAAGGTTTTTGCAGGAGTTAGGTACAAATCTATTGGATTTGCTTTTGGATGTTCCCGCAATAGTAATATTCTCCTTATTCCTTGCAATTATTCTTAATCAAAAAATGCGTGGTAGAGCGGTGTTTAGAGCTATATTCTTTATCCCTGTTATAGTTTCTACAGGTATAATCGAATATATCGATATTGCTGCAAATACTATGACAGAAAGCATGGGCGCTGTTAACTCCGGTGGTGAGGCCGGTCAGGCGGCATCTGCAGGTGCAGAAATCATTAATCAGATTGACGTACAAAAATTCTTTGCAAACATGGCTGTTGGTGAAGGGTTAGTAAACTACGTTACCGGTCTTGTTAATGACGTTTACGGCATAATTAACCGTTCCGGTGTACAGTTGCTGATATTCCTTGCAGGTTTGCAGTCTATTTCTCCTGCGATTTATGAATCTGCTTACATTGAAGGTTCGTCTTCTTGGGAAACGTTTTGGAAGATAACCTTCCCCATGATAAGCCCTATGATCCTTGTTAATGCAATATACACCATAATCGATGCATTTACGACCGAATCTAATAACGTTATGAAGTATATTACAGAAATTAACGAAACTTCCGGTACAACCAATCTGTCTTTGGCAATGTCCATGTCTTGGATGTATTTCTTGGTAATTTTGGTGATTATAGGTGCGGTTGCGGGTATTATATCTGCTTACGTATTCTATCAACGTAGAGACTAAGAAAGGGGGAAATGATATATGGATTCTTTCGACAGACCTAATTATTCAAAAAAGAACATAAAGTTTGATGAAAATGTATCCCGTTGGACTCGTTTTAAGTATAAGTATCTGACCCTTTTCGCTTTAAAAAAGTTCTTTTGGGCGTTGTTTAGATACGCATTGCTTGTAGGTATTTCTTACGTTATTCTTTTCCCTTATTATTCAAAGATTTCTACATCTTTGATGTCGGGTGAGGATTTCGTTGACATTACAGTAAAACTCGTACCTAAGTATCCTACACTTGATACTTACAAGATGATTCTAAATGAAACTTCGTTTTGGCAGGCAACTTTGAACACGGGGCTTGTATCCTTGTTCTGTGGCGTCGTTCAGATGCTGATGTGCTCTTTGGTTGGTTATGGTTTCTCCAAGTTCAATTTCAAAGGAAAGTCTTTGTTATTCTTGTTTGTGATTATAACCCTAGTAATTCCCCACAAGACGATGCAGTCTACCATGAGATTTTTCTTCCAAGACTTTAAGATTTGGGGCATTCCCTTGGGTATTAACCTTCTTAATCCCGAATCTAATTCCGTAATCGCTTCTAACTGGCCTATCGCAATGCTGTCCTTCGGTGCTATTGGTTACAGAAACGGCTTGTACATATTTATGATGCGTCAGTTCTACAAAGGCGTTCCCGATGAACTTGAAGAAGCGGCTTACGTTGACGGTGCCGGTACAATGCGTACGTTTTGGCGTATAATCATTCCTATGTCCGTGCCTATGATGGTAACCATATTCATCTTTACCTTCTCTTGGCAGTGGACTGATAGATTCTATACCAAGATGCTGTATGCAAACTCCGATTACGTATTCTTTAACCAAATACTTGATGAGGTTCAAAAAACACCTACGACATTACGTTGGTTTAATGACTACGCACAGATCGCAAACAGTTATTCTCTTGCAATTCAGAATGCTGTTGGTATACTTATTCTCATACCGCTTGTTATTATATTCCTCTTCGGTCAGAAGAAGCTTGTACAAGGTATCGAGCGTAGCGGCGTTACCGGTTAATATTTATCAATTACAATTTAAGGCGACTGCATTTGCGGTCGCCTTAATTGTTTGTTGTGCGAAAAAGGTACTGCTATTTTTTTATAAAATTGTTTGTTTTATATGTTGACATAAAAGTATATATGTGATAACATAAAACTACAGAATATCTTTAAGTTCGATACAGTGATGTCGGCAAGGTAGAATATCAGTGGCGCATTAATTGTGTCTGCTTTTTTGTGTCTTGCCGAAGAGGCAAGACTTTTTTTGAGGTGGAATTTATGAGCAATACGATACTGAAAAGTGATTTTATAAAAACTTATGACGCCTCAGATATTATTTCAAAGCTTACCGACGGCAAGCTTTTTGCCTCTTTTTCTAAATATTATGTTTTTCCCGGCTTTTGTGATGTGCACGTGCATTTCCGTCAGCCGGGTTTTTCTTATAAAGAAACCATAAAAACAGGTAGTCTTGCAGCTGCGCGCGGTGGCTATACAGCAGTTTGTACAATGCCTAATCTTTCACCTGTGCCCGATTCGAAAGAGCATTTGATGCAACAGATCGAAATAATTAAGGCTGATTCCGTAATTAAGACCATTCCCTACGGTTCTATTACCGTTGGAGAAAAAGGCGAAGAGCTTAGTGATATGGTTGGGATGGCAAACGATGTTATAGCTTTTTCTGATGATGGCAGGGGAGTGCAATCCGAAAAACTGATGGAAAGCGCAATGCTGAAGGCTAAAGAACTGGGCAAAATTATCGTTGCGCATTGCGAAGAAAACTCCTTGCTTAAAGGCGGCTATATTCACGACGGTTTCTACGCTAAGTCGAATGGTCATAAAGGAATATGTTCTGCAAGTGAGTACGTTCCAATTGAACGAGATATACGTCTTGCAGATAAAATTGGTTGTGCTTACCACGTTTGTCATATCTCTACAAAAGAAAGTGTTGATCTGATAAGGAATGCAAAGAAACAAGGCGTTAACATAACTTGCGAAACAGCACCGCACTACTTAGTTTTGGATGATACTTGTTTGCAGGAACACGGTAGATTTAAAATGAATCCGCCTTTGCGTTCACCCGAGGACAGGGAAGCTTTAATAGAAGGTCTAATTGATGGCACTATCGATATGATAGCCACCGACCACGCACCGCATTCTGCTGACGAAAAAGCTAAAGGGCTTGAGGGGAGCGCTTTTGGAGTGGTTGGTCTCGAAACGGCTTTCCCCGTTCTTTATACTAAGTTAGTTAAGAACAATATTATAAGTTTAGAAAAGCTAATCGAATTGTTGGCTATTAATCCCCGCAAACGTTTCAATATCCCTCTTTCTGATGAATGTACCGTATGGGATCTTGACAAGTGTTTCACCGTTGACCCTAAAGATTTTGTATCTATGGGAAAGGCTACACCATTTGAAGGTGAACAAGTTTTCGGTGAATGTGCGGCGACTGTTTATGGCGGAAAATATGTTTATGTGAATAACTGTTAACGGGAGGAATAAATATGGCAAAAAGAACTGATATCAAAAAAATCCTTATTATTGGCTCGGGTCCTATTGTAATTGGACAGGCTGCCGAGTTTGACTATGCAGGCACGCAGGCTTGTCTGGCTCTTAAGGAAGAGGGGTACGAAGTTGTTCTTTGTAACTCTAACCCTGCAACTATCATGACGGACACGACCATTGCGGATAAAGTGTATATGGAACCATTATCCCTTGAATATATCGCAAAAATTTTACGTTACGAAAGACCTGATGCAATAGTTCCCGGTATAGGCGGACAAACAGGTCTTAACTTGGCTACGCAGCTTGAACGCAAAGGCGTTTTAAAAGAATGCGGTGTTGAACTGTTAGGTACAAGCAGCGCAAGCATCGAAAGAGCAGAAGACCGTGAGCTTTTCAAAGAACTTTGTGAATCTATAGGCGAGCCCACTATTCCTTCTGAAATTACCTATAATTTGGAAGAAGCAAAGACTGCGGCAAAAAAGATAGGATATCCTGTTGTTTTGCGCCCTGCATTCACCTTAGGCGGCACAGGCGGCGGATTTGCCAACAACGAAGCAGAACTTATAGAAATTGGTCTTAATGCTTTTAAACTTTCTCCCGTGCATCAGGTTCTTATCGAGAAGAGCGTTAAAGGCTTTAAAGAAATAGAATTTGAGGTTATGCGTGACTCTAACGATACCGCAATAACAATTTGCGGTATGGAAAACGTTGACCCTGTTGGTGTTCACACCGGTGACTCTATAGTTGTAGCGCCCATCCTTACCCTTAATGACCACGATTTAAAGATGCTTAACGACAGCGCTATCAAAATAATACGTGAGCTTAAAATCGAAGGTGGCTGTAATGTACAATTCGCGCTTAATCCAAACAGCAGTGAGTATTATTTGATAGAAGTTAACCCCAGAGTTTCCCGTTCTTCCGCCTTGGCTTCAAAGGCCAGCGGATATCCCATTGCAAGGGTTACAGCAAAAATTGCCGTGGGTATGGCTTTGGAGGAGATCGCTGTTGCTAACACGACCGCTGCCTTTGAGCCTAAGCTTGATTATATCGTTGCAAAGCTTCCCAGGTTTCCATTCGATAAGTTTGCGTCTGCTTCCAATGCCTTGGGCACACAAATGAAAGCAACTGGCGAAGTTATGGGCATTGGCACAACTTTGGAAGAATGTCTTTTAAAGTCGGTTCGCTCCTTGGAAATCGGTGCGTCGCACTTTCATCTACCTAAGTTTGATGCTTATACAACCGAAGCTTTAAAGAGCTACATCACCGAATTTAAGGATGATAATATTTTCGCTATATCAGAGCTGTTCCGCAGGGGTGAGACAGTCTCTGCTATCGCTGATATTACAAAAATCACTCCTTATTTCTTGGAGTCTGTCAAGAGTATCATAGACACAGAAGCTATGATCAAAGCTAATCCTTTTGATAAAGAATGTATGTTAAAGGCAAAGAAGATTGGCTTTAGCGACAAGTTTATATCAAGACTTTGGGATACTGACGAAATAGATGTTTGGAATTTCCGTAAGACAAACAATATTTTCCCTGTTTACAAAATGGTTGACACTTGTCATACCAACGCTTATATTCCTTATTTTTATTCATCTTATACAGGTGAAAACGCATCTAAGCTGACAGACAAGAAAAAACTTATCGTTCTTGGTGCGGGTCCCATAAGAATAGGCCAAGGTGTTGAGTTTGACTATTCTACTGTACACGCTGTCACCACCATTAAAAATTCGGGATATGAGGCAATAATTATAAATAATAATCCTGAAACGGTTTCAACCGATTATACAACTGCGGACAAGCTGTATTTCGAGCCTCTTACTCCTGAAGATGTCATGAATATTATAGAGTTTGAGAAGCCTGAAGGGGTTATAGCCTCGTTGGGCGGTCAGACCGCTATAAATCTTGCAGAGCCTTTGATGAAGCGCGGTGTGAAAATAGTTGGTACCGATTGTGAAGCTATAGAAAGAGCAGAAAACAGGGATAGCTTTGAGAAAATATTAAAGGAGCTTAATATCCCTCAGCCTAAGGGCAAGGCGGTAACAAAAATACAGGACGGTATCGATGCAGCGGCAGAAATAGGGTATCCCGTTCTTGTTCGTCCCAGCTTTGTTTTGGGTGGCAGAGCTATGCAAATTGTCGGCAATGAAGAGCAGCTGCGTCATTACTTAAAAACAGCTGTTGAGATTGATGAAGATAAGCCTGTTTTGGTTGATAAATACCTTGAAGGCAAAGAAGTAGAAGTTGATGCTATTTGTGACGGTACAGATGTGTTTGTGCCCGGTATAATGGAACTTGTAGAGCGTACAGGCGTACACAGCGGCGACTCTATAAGTGTTTATCCTACATTCAGTATTTCCGACAAGGTTAAGGGCATTATCCTTCAATATGCCAAAAAATTAGGTCTTGGAATTGGCATAATCGGCCTGTATAACATTCAGTTTATAGTCGATAAAGAAGAAAATGTATATATAATTGAAGTAAACCCCCGTTCTTCAAGAACCGTACCTTTTCTTTCTAAGTCTACGGGATATAACCTTGCGGATATTGCTACCGAGGTAATAATGGGTAAGAGCCTTAAGGAACAGGGGATATTCGGCATTTATCCGGACGAAAAACAGCGTTGGTATGTAAAAGTTCCGGTTTTCTCTTTTAATAAGATTCGCGGCTTGGACGCATACCTTTCTCCTGAAATGAAGTCTACCGGTGAAGCTATAGGTTATGATAACAAGCTTAACAGAGCTTTGTATAAGGCACTACAGGCATCGGGTATGCATTTGCAGAACTACGGAACCGTATTTGCAACTATAAGCGATAAGGATAAAGAAGAAGCTTTGCCTTTGATACGCAGATTTTATAACCTTGGTTTTAACATACAGGCAACCGAGGGCACCGCAAAGTATCTTAAAGCAAATGGAATAAGGACTCATGTGCTTAAAAAAATCGGAGACGGCAGCAACGAAATTCCTGAAGCTTTGCGCCAAGGCCATATAGCGTACGTTATAAATACACGCGATTTAGGCACTACCGGTAACATCAGTGACGGTTACGAAATAAGATGTGCTGCCATTGAAAACAACGTTACAATTTTTACTGCGCTTGATACTGTACGTGTGTTATTGGATGTTTTGGAAGAAACTACACTTTGTATTTCTACCATAGATTCTTAAGGAGATTACCATGAAGCAAGTTGTGCTTTCAATTGTAGAAAATATAGAGATTGCGCCAAGCGTTTACAGGATGAAACTGAAAGGAGACATCTCCGATATTACTGCCCCCGGCCAGTTTGTTAATATTAAGCTTGACGGGATGTATTTAAGACGCCCTATATCTGTATGTGATGCAGAGGGCAATACACTGACAATAATATACAAGGTCGTGGGTAAGGGCACTGAGTTTATGAGCGCTATAAAGGGCGGAAAACTTGATGTGCTTACAGGGCTTGGTAACGGATACGACATTTCTTGTTGCGGAGACGCTCCCTTGCTTATCGGTGGCGGCGTTGGCGTTCCGCCTATGTATATGTTAGCAAAAAAACTTGTGGAAAAAGGAAAAATCCCGACAGTTATTTTGGGCTTTAATACCGACAAAGAAGTTTTTTATAAAAAAGAATTTCAAGACCTTGGATGTAATGTGATGGTAAGCACAGTTGACGGCAGTATGGGTATAAAGGGCTTTGTAACAGATGCAATGAAAGGCTTAACGTATAGTTATATTTACACCTGCGGCCCCGAACCTATGCTTAAAGCTGTATATAAGACGAGCGAAACAAGCGGTCAGTTCAGTTTTGAAGAACGTATGGGATGCGGATTTGGCGCTTGTATGGGCTGTTCGTGTAAAACTTTGTACGGTAATAAGCGTATTTGCCGCGACGGTCCTGTGCTGGTGAAGGAGGAAATAATATGGGAAAATTAAGCGTAAACCTTTGCGGTATAACTCTTGATAATCCTGTTATTCCCGCAAGCGGTACCTTCGGATACGGCTATGAATTTGCTGAGCTGTATGACATTAATGTTCTCGGCACCTTTTCCTTTAAAGGTACGACAAAAGATGCACGCTTTGGTAATCCCACCCCTCGTATAGCGGAGTGTACAGCC
>SVRF01000061.1 GCA_015064945.1 Oscillospiraceae bacterium
ATGTCCGCTCCACTCTCAAGCCAGCCTTTCGTTTCGGCCGTTCCCTCAAGCGGCTCAGTTAGTATAACACCCTTTTTCCCTTTTGTCAATACCTTTTTTGAATTTTTTTAAAAAATCTTTTCTACCTTATATTATATAGGGGCAATAATTTCACCGCTTTTGCAAAAAAAGTTTTTCAACCGCACCTTTAATTTCCCCGTACATATAGAGAGAGCCGAGAGCAAAAATCGGCATTTTTCCCGCCGCAAGTTCGGCAGCCATCGACACGCCCTCCTCCACAGTGGATGCGCTGTATGCATCGCCACCAGCAAAAAATATTTTTTGCGCAAGTTCTTTTGCAGGCAAAGCTCTTGAATTTGACGGTGTAACGGTCACAAATTTTTCAGCAACAGGCAACAAAGTTTTTATTTCCGCGCCGTAATCTTTATCCGCCATAACTCCGATTAGCACAACGCCTTTACCAAAACGCTTTGAAAAAGTTTTAACGGCGGCGGCAACTCCCTGAGGATTATGTCCGCCGTCGTAAATAAATACAGGGTCGGAACAAAGTTTTTCGAACCTGCCTGCCCATTTTACGCTTGCCAGACCTTCTGCAATCTGTGTGTCGCTTATACTAAAATTCAATTTTTTTAAGATTGTTGCCGCAGTTATTGCCATAAGTGCATTGCGGTACTGATATTCCCCCATCAGGGGAACCTTATAATCCACGCCCATATAGGAAAAGCTTATACCGTCCTCGGTGGCTCTTTTGTCTTTAACCTTGTCAAATTCCGGTGTGATATGCAGGCTACCCTTGATTTTGCACGCATCATCCACCACCTTTGCCGCCACAGGCAAATTATCTGCAGAAACAACAGGGACGCCCGATTTTATTATACCCGCTTTTGCGGCGGCTATCTCCTCCACGGTGTTGCCGAGAACACCCATATGGTCAAAATCTATTTCGGTTATGACTGACAACACGGCACTCTCTATCACATTGGTTGAGTCCAGCTCGCCGCCTAAGCCCACCTCCAGCACCACTATATCGCAGTGTTGACGGGCAAAATATTCAAAGCCGATAGCAGTTACAAGCTCGAATTCGGTAGGGTGATCCTCCATACTCTCGGCGAAAGGCTTTATATATTCTGTTATTTCCGCAAGCTCTTCATCGGCGATCTCCTCACCGTTAATCTGCATACGCTCATTGAAACGCAATATATAAGGAGACGTATAAAGCCCCACCTTGTAGCCCGCCTGTTTGAGTATAGAGGCGATCATTGCGCAGGTAGAGCCTTTTCCGTTGGTGCCTGCCACGTGGACAAAGCGCAACTTATTTTGAGGGTTGCCCATAAGCGAAAGCAGCTCTCTCGTACGTCCGAGCCCGGGACGGCTACCCATCCAGGACACGCTGTGTATATAATCAAGCGCTTGTTCTACTGTCATTTCACTTCACCTATAACGTTAGCACGAAGCCATTTTATAATAAGCACTTCCAATACCGCCGCAAGGGCAGAAAAGGCAAGCCCTACGAAGACGCCGTAAAAAGGCATACCGAAATACACCATCTTTGCTACGGATTTTATGCCAACCTGTCCTATTAAATGGGCGAGCACTACCGCCGCAGCAGTTTGCAAAGTGCCTTTTTTTCTTATTATAAGGGGAGTAAGACCGGACACAATGCCCACAGAAGCCGCGCCCAAAGAAATTATGGGGTTAAGAGCAGGGTTTGTGGACATAAGACAGCTTACCGCATCGGCACAAACGCCGACTGCCGCGCCTATCCACGGCCCGAAAAGCAAGCCCGAAAGAACAATGGGCGCGTTTTCCAAAGTGAACCTGTAATATACATTAAAAGTAAACAGGTTTTTGCACACGATGCCGATAACAGCACTTACCGCCGCAAGCATCGCCGCCGTGGTAATTACCTTTACTGCCGTTTTTTTCTTGTTTTTGGACATAAAAAATCCCTCCTTCATTTTAGTCGTCATATCAAAGCACGAACAAAAACAAAGAGGGTGCAAAAATATGCGACAGCGGGATGCTAACTCAGTACCGCAAGCGCTTTTGGCTTTTCGTCCGCCGGCAACTCCCCGTCCGACAGGCACTTCACGCACTGAGTCATACTCTGCCGCTAACATAATACCACAGGTAGTATTTGCTGTCAATAGATTTTGCCGATTTAGCACAAGATTTTGTCGTTTGCCAAAGCTTTTTAGCAATGCAGAAAGAAAAATGCGAAAAATATTGTAATTTTTTTAGCATAACCCCTTGACAAACAGAATTTTAGGTGTATAATCATAAGTGTTAGCAGACAGCGACGTCGAGTGCTAACATCTTCAAGCAAGCTTTTGGGGGTGAGTGCTAAATGGAATTATCGGAACGCAAACAGCGCATACTTAAATCAATAGTAGATGAATATATTCGCTCCGGTGAGCCGGTCGGGTCCCGATATATTTCCGGCGCATTGCCCGACACCTTGTCCAGCGCAACCGTGCGCAATGAGATGAGCGAGCTTTCGGAGATGGGCTATCTTGACAAGCCCCACAGCTCCGCAGGCCGTGTACCCACCACCAAGGGACTTAAGACCTACATCGACGGACTTATGGAGGATTACAACCTTAGCCTTGAAGAGCTGGGCGTGCTTAACGAGCTGCTTGAATATAAGGTAGGCGAGTTCGGCAAGCTGCTGGGGCAAGCCGCAAGGGCGCTTTCCCACATAACCAACTATACGGCAATATCGGTGCTTAAGGCACCTGCCGCAAGCATAGAACGGTTTAAGACCGTGTCTATAGACGAAAGCAGCTTTTTGTTGGTTATGCGCTGTAAGGACGGAGAGGTCAAGACCAAAACCGTTAAGGCGGCAGGCTGTACCGAAGAGAAGCTTGAGAAGCTGGAAGCGGCATTGAATGCGCATCTGACAGGGCTTACGGCAGAACAGATAACCCTACCCGTAATACTTAAGCTTGAGGAAAAGGCGGCAGGCGCGGCAGAACTGCTAAGTCCCGCACTGCGCACCGTACACAACCTTTTGGGCAGTGCCGCAAAGGAAGACGTGCAGGTGGAGGGCATAACAAAGCTGCTTAGTTATCCGGAATTTTTTGACGTAAGCAAGGCGAAGGAAGTGCTTGGCGTGCTTGAAGAAAAGCACGCATTGGTAAACAGGCTTACGGCAGGTGAGGCAGGCAAGCCCAATGTGGTAATGTCCGGCGCAGGGCTTACGGAAGCCAACGCCAGCGTGGTATACTACCCCATAACCGTATCGGGACAGACCGTTGGTGCAATAGGCGTTATCGGGCCCAAGCGTATGGATTATAAAAAGGTAATAGCCAGCCTTGAATATTTTGCGGCAGGTTTATCCGAGGAGCTTAAAGAAAGCGAAGAAGGAGACGAGAAGCTATGAATAACGAAACCGAAAAGATGGAAAATAATATAGAAGAGACCGCGCCCGAAAAAGAAACAAAGGACAGCAAAGCGAAGCTTAAAGCAAAGGCCGCCGAAGCGGAAGAAAAAGCCGCCAAGGCAGAGGCAGAGCTTGCCGAGCTTAACGATAAATACTTAAGGCTTGCGGCAGAGTATGATAACTTCCGCAGACGCAGTACAAAGGAAAAAGAAGGGCTTTACACGGACTGTTTTGCAGAAGCGATAGCTGCCTTCTTGCCGGTTATTGACAATGCGGAGCGTGCGGCGGATTACGCCACCGACGACAGCGAGCTGGCAAAGGGCGTGCTGATGCTTAACAAACAGCTAAAGGACGTACTTGAAAAAATGAAGGTGGAGGCCATTGTTTCCGACGGGGAACAGTTCGACCCCAATCTGCATAACGCAATAATGCACGAAGAAGACGATGAAAGTCCCGAAAACACCGTTTCCCAAACCTTGCAGAAGGGCTATAAAATCGGCGATAAGGTTATACGCCACGCCCTTGTAAAGGTAGTAAATTAGTTTAAAAAAATCAGCTATATATAGGAGGTAATTATTATGGCAAAAATCATAGGTATTGACCTTGGTACAACAAATTCCTGCGTGGCAGTTTACGAAGGCGGCGAACCGCAGGTTATAACCAACACCGAAGGCGAAAGAACCACCGCATCCGTTGTGGCTTTCTCCAAGACCGGTGAACGCATGGTTGGTCAGGTAGCAAAAAGACAGGCTATAACCAACCCCGACAGAACCATCGTCTCCATAAAGAGAGACATGGGTACTTCTAAAAAAGTTGCTATTGACGGCAAAAACTACACTCCTCAAGAAATATCCGCAATGATCCTTCAAAAGCTTAAGGCAGATGCAGAAAGCTATCTTGGCACATCCGTAACCAAGGCGGTTATCACCGTACCCGCATACTTCTCCGACGCACAGCGTCAGGCAACCAAGGACGCAGGTAAAATCGCAGGTCTTGAAGTGCTTCGTATAATTAACGAGCCTACCGCTGCAGCTCTTGCTTACGGTCTTGACAAGGATATTGACCAAAAGGTTATGATCTTCGACCTTGGCGGCGGCACCTTTGACGTTTCCCTGCTTGAGATAAGCGACGGCGTGTTTGAAGTTTTGGCAACCGCAGGTAACAACCGTCTCGGCGGTGACGACTTTGACGAAAAGATCATCGACTGGATAGTTGCCACCTTCAAGAGAGACAACGGTATAGACCTTAAGCAGGACAGAATGGCACTTAAGCGCCTTAAGGAAGCGGCAGAGAAGGCTAAGATAGAGCTTTCCAGCGTTACCAGCACCAACATCAATCTGCCCTTCATCACCGCAGACGCTACAGGTCCCAAGCACTTTGACGAAACTCTTACGAGAGCGAAGTTTAACGAGCTTACCGCAGACCTTGTAGAGAAGACTATGGCACCCGTAAGACAGGTACTTGCAGATGCAGGCCTTTCCGTATCTCAGGTTGACAAAATACTGCTTGTAGGCGGTTCCACCCGTATTCCCGCAGTACAGGATGCGGTTAAGAACTTCCTCGGCAAAGAACCCTTCAAGGGCATCAACCCCGACGAATGCGTTGCTATCGGTGCGGCTATCCAGGCAGGCGTATTGGGCGGTGAGGTTAAGGACTTGTTGCTCCTTGACGTTACACCTCTTTCCCTCGGCATCGAAACTCTCGGCGGCGTATTCAACAGAATAATAGACAGAAACACCACCATCCCCGTACAGAAGAGCCAGATCTATTCTACCGCCGCTGACGGTCAGACCTCCGTTGAGGTACACGTACTTCAGGGCGAGCGTGATATGGCGGCAGGCAATACCACCCTGGGCCGCTTCTCTCTTGACGGTATCGCTCCCGCACCCAGAGGTGTTCCTCAGATAGAGGTTACCTTTGATATAGACGCAAACGGTATAGTTAACGTTACCGCAAAGGACAAGGGCACAGGCAAGGAACAGCACATCACCATCTCCTCCTCTACCAATATGTCCAAGGAAGACATCGACCGTGCGGTTAAGGATGCGGAAATGCACGCCGCAGAGGACAAGGAACGCAAGGAAGCGGTTGAAGTTAAGAACCACGGTGAAAGCCTTGTATTCCAGAGCCAGAAGACCCTTTCCGAAATAGGCGACAAGCTTAGCGAAGACGACAAACAGCCCGTACGCAACGCTATAGAAAAGCTTCAGGAAACCCTCAAAACCGATAATACCGCAGCAATAAAGGCAGACACGGAAGCCTTGGAGCAGGCGTTCTACAAGCTTTCCGAAAAGCTGTATCAGCAGCAGCCTAACCCTCAGAACCCTGATATGGGCGGCGACGCAGGCGGCAACGCTGACGGCGTTTACGATGCTGATTTTACCGATAAAACGGAATAATAAATTACCGCAATAACAGGCAGGCGGCGAAGCATTATGCTTTGCCGCCATACCTTGAAAATAAGGAGTGAGTATCGGTGGCTGAAAAACGAGATTATTACGAGGTGCTGGGTATAGCCAAAGGTGCCTCGGCTGACGAAATAAAAAAAGCCTACAAGAAGCAGGCTAAAAAATATCACCCCGATATGAATCCGGGTGATAAAGGTGCGGAAGAGAAGTTCAAGGAAGTAAACGAAGCCTACGCCGTGCTTTCCGATGACGAAAAGAAGAATATGTACGACCAATACGGTCACGCCGCATTTGACCCTGCCAACGGCAGTGCATACGGCGGTGGCGGCTTCGGCGGCTTCGGCGGTTTTGATTTCGGCGACATCGGTGACATATTCGGCAGCTTTTTCGGCGGCGGCGGAAGCAGTCGCAGAAGTACAGGTCCCGCCCGCGGTGAGGATTTGGCTTACAGGCTGACAATAGACTTTGAGGAAGCGGTGTTCGGCTGTAAAAAGACCTTGGAGTTTAACCACACTGAAAAATGTACTGTTTGCGGCGGTAAGGGCGCAGAAAACCCAAGCGACGCGGAAACCTGCCCCACCTGCGGCGGCAGCGGCACGGTACGTGTACTTAAAAACATAGGCTTTGGCTCTATGCAAATGCAACAGCCCTGTTCCCGTTGCGGCGGCAAGGGCAGGATAATCAAAAACGCCTGCAGTGCCTGCCACGGCAAGGGCGCAGTTAAAAAAGCAAAGAAGCTGGAGATAGATATACCCGCAGGCATCGACCATGGCGAGCGTATTCAGCTTAGAGGACAGGGTAACGCAGGTGAAAACGGCGGTCCCGCTGGCAACCTGTACGTAACCGTTTCCGTCCGTCCCCACAAGATATTTGAGCGTGACGGCACCACCCTGTATATGGAACTGCCCATAACCTTTGTGGAAGCAACCTTGGGCGCAACGGTGACCGTCCCCACACCCGAGGGCGGCAAGGCAGAGTTTACCATACCCGAAGGCACCCAAAGCGGCACGGTGTTCTCTCTGCGCGGTAAGGGCGTACCCCACCTAAACAACTCAAGCGTAAGAGGCGAGCTGAGAGTTACACTTTCCGTAGAGATACCGAAAGGGCTCAACTCCAAGCAGAAAGAGCTGCTTCAAAAGTTCGCCGACGCTACGGATGTCAAGAACTATAACAAAAAGAAAAGCTTTTTTGATAAGTTTAAGAAATAAAACGCAAATGACGGTTTTTGGAAGCACAAAAGCCGTTTTTTTGTCGTAGTGGGGCTGTCTCATTAAGACAGCCCCGTTTTTCATTACAGCGTATCGTAAAGGTGTGCCGAGGGCATTTCGGGCAGCACTGCAGGGTTTTGCCAGGTGCCTGCCTGTTTTTGCCTTGCATAGTCACGAAGCGCCTCTACCCACAAATAAAAGGCGTGCTTTGCGATGTGGTATTTGCCGTCTGTGGCAAACGAAAGGGGCAAATAGCCGTTATGAGTAGTTAAGGGCGTTGCCACATCCACAAAATCTATGCCGTTTTCGGTGCAATACTCAAGCACCTTTTGGTTATATTCCCTTATGTTGGCGTTGTTTAGCTTCTCAGGCAGCTTTTCATCATAAACGCCCGTGTTATAGGTACAGGCGAGTATAACCAGGTTAAGGCCGGGATTGGCTTCAAGGACACGCTTTATACCGTTTACCGTTTCCCTGCAAGCGCCGCTCGCCCCATACCGTTTAACTTCACTGTAGCCCATTAGCCCTATATACATATTGTTACAACCTGTTGCGGCGGGTAAGTCCTTAAAGTTATAGCGTTTGCCTTTAAAAAGCGGAAGAGTGCTTTTTTCGTCTTCGGGGGCTTGAGTGCGATCCGCATAAAAGCTTATACCGGGCGCCGCGCAGAATACGGGATTGCCCATTATGGAAGGATCTATCTCGCTATGCCACTCCCCTATATACCTGCCAAAGTGCATCATTATGGAGTAGCCCACAAATACGCTACCGTTAAAATAGCTGTCGATAGCGTCTGTTTCCAAAGTTTCGGGCAAAGGGATTCTGGGCGTGTACGGATTAACGGGCAAAGCGCTTTCTTCCTTGCTGCTTTCTTCCTCGAATGAAACTTCCTCGCCGCTTTCTACCTAAAAAAACT
>SVRF01000010.1 GCA_015064945.1 Oscillospiraceae bacterium
GTGCTTTTGTAATGAACGGGGCAACTTCGTTTACATATTACGTTGATAATCTTTCGATGTACGATATGAACCCCGATATTGCCACAGGCGTACTACAACAGATCTATCAAATGAACGCTATGATAGGTGGCGGTATGTCAGCTGAAGATGCCGCAGGGGTTATGAGTATTCAGATTGACGCTGAGGTAGAAAGCCTTGGCAAAGATCAGATGCAAAACTTCTTTTACACCTACATTATGATTTTTGCGCTATATATGGTCATTCTGCTTTACGGTCAAATGGTTGCAATGAGTGTTGCAACCGAAAAAAGCTCTCGTGCAATGGAGTTGCTTATCACCAGCGCCAAACCCATCAATATGATGTTTGGTAAAGTTTTAGCAGCTTGTATGGCAGGTCTTGTTCAACTTGTTGCCATCTTTGGCTCGGCGCTCGTGTTCTACAATGTTAATAAGTCCTATTGGGGAGATAACGGAATTATTGATTCTATCTTTAATATTCCGCCCGAGCTGTTTGTCTATATGCTTGTGTTCTTCCTACTTGGCTTCTTGATTTATGCGTTCCTCTATGGTGCAATTTCCTCTACCGTTTCAAAACTGGAGGATATCAATACTGCCGTTCAGCCGGTAACATTCTTGTTCATTATTGGTTTTATGGTTGTTATGTTCTCAATGAGCAGCGGAAGTGTGGACAATATACTGATGCAGATTTGCTCTTACATTCCGTTCACCTCACCAATGGCAATGTTCACAAGAATTGCTATGAGCACTGTTCCTTGGTATGAGATTGCGATTTCCATCGGCATTTTGGTTGCATCTACCTTTGGAATCGGAATTCTTTCCGCAAAGATCTACCGTGTAGGTGTCCTAATGTACGGAACCTCTCCGAAAATCGGCAATATTATTAAAGCCGTTTGGAAAGCGTAAAAAATGAAGGGCGTCGCAGAAATGCGGCGCCCTTCATTATTGAAATATAGAAAAAACTCACTTTTTATGGTATAATGAAATTAAAACAAATTGTGCGTTAGTAATAGCAATGTAAAAGAGGTGTTTTGAACGTGTTAAACACAATACAGAAAGCTGTATATGAACTGATCCAAGCAGATGCGAGATTTCTTTATACCCTAACTGTTATTCAACGAAACGCAAAAAATATAAGTAGCAACTATATTATAAACTCTACTTAAATAATTGAAAATTTAGTATAATTATGCTATAATAAGTTGGAAACAAATGGTGTTTTACAAAGGAGTGATATTATGGAAACTGAAATTATTGTTGCAATAATTGGTGCGATTGGAGCTGTTGTTGCGTCAGTTATAACTGTAATAGTGAGAAAAAAGGGTAAGGAGATATCAAAAACGGCACCTTTATCTAATTCAATGAATGTTATTGAAGGAAGTCAAAATGTTGTGGGAGATAATAATAATGTTCAATTTGTTTTAAATCAAAAAGAAGAAGCATTGCTACAAATTGTTGATACAGAATTTGTTACCGAAGACGATGGTTTTTTTATCGATATTAAGCTCAGAAATTCAGGAGATAGGATCGCATATTTAAAAGAAATAGAATTTAATATACATGACATTTATGCAATGATTAATCCACAATTTACAAATTATCAATTGATTACACCAACGGCAACTTATGATATTATTTTAAATGGGGAAAAAAAGCAAAAATTTTCTCTGTCTCAGGCCATTGCAGCGAATGGTGTTGATAGATTTAGAATTAAGGTAGCAAGTTCAATAGCTGAGACAAAAATGGTGACAGTATATTATTTTTCTTTTGTTCTCCACTACAACGAAGATGATAAAACTACTGAATCACAGAAATACATAGCAGTTTTTCCGTCCACTTCTGAATGGGCAGCTTGTTATGTATCTCATACATCAATGGAGATTGCCAAAGCTAATTATTTAGAATTGTTACGTATTTCTAAATATGACTGCATTAAGAGCGATGCTTTTTTAGGCTTACTTAAAAGCTATGAAGAATCAAAAAATGATTTTATGTAGATAAATTGCATTCAGAGCTATTTTAAAATAAAGATACCTTGAGAACAAGTATTATTGCAACTATTAAAAATAACTTTTTATATAAATAACTTAATACATCTAAAATAAGCCAAATACGTTTTTATGATGCTAGATTATTTCATATATTAATTGCACTTGTTAGCTATAACGATGAATTTAATTTTATTGCTTTAAGGAAACAATTTGGCTAAAATACTTGGCATCTAAAATGTATGCTAATTCTATAATATGTGTTAATTCTGCTTTGAGGATGTGTCCAAGTGGTGATTGGTAAAACGCCTACCTTTATGGTGATATTATCACTCTTAAAGTAGGAAGAACGGGTTCGATTCCTGTCTTGGGCCCATAATTATTTGGTAGGAAGTAAATATGAACAGTCGAGCATTTAGAGAATTTAAAACAGGTGTGGGACAAGCTAACCATTTTCTTATAACAATAATGATCGGTTTGGATGCCGTAGAAGATGGTGCCGAAAAACGGGAGTCATTTAATACAACATGGAATCCGGAAAACAGAACAAACTCCGTCGTGAGAAGTAAGAAATATGCTATAAAATCAGCGTTGGCGTGGACTGTTGATAATCTTGATATGTATTTAAGACTTTGTAATCGTGAGCCGAGGCTGTATCACGATGAAGAAAGCCTTAAAATTGCAAAGACAAAACATAGCGTATATAACAAGTTTGACTGCGTAATTCATAATCATTCAGAATTAGCGGTGAGCAAGTTTGCCTATGTAGACCTGCTTATTTGCTGGCGTAACAATTCTGTTCATTTTGATGCAGAAAATAAGTTGATGACCGAATCTGTTAATTATTTTCAAAATATTCCATCGGACGATGTGGTGACAAATACATACCATTTAGATGTGAATCAAATGTTGGAAAGATTCAACAGCGGAGAGTGCCCTACTTTTAAAGAAGCGGCAACTTTAATCAGTATGACAATTCATTTTGTAGAAGAACTTGACAGGATTCTACTACGTGATATAGATCAATATCGATTTCTTGAAACCAGTCTATTTAAACTGCTAAAATCTGAAAAGGACACGAGCGTTTTTAGCTTTAGAAATACCACACCAGAAAAAAGAAAGAAGAAATTTAAGCAATTGTTTATTTCGGCGGGTATTTCTGAAGACTTCTATAATGAAGATGGCGAAAGATTTCTTGATGAGGTTGTTAACCTAAGGGAAGATGAGTTTATAAATAAAGTCATTGAGAAGCGTAAAGAGGAAGAAAAGAAGGTAGAGGAAACCGAGGAAGTATAAACCTTCTTGGTTTGAGAAGAGGTATAATTGTGTTGAACCCTATTTAAAAGGCCGCTTATAATAAAGTCTATAAAAAACTTCTTTTAGTATTTGGAATGTTTTCAAATACAATACTCCGAAACTCAAAAGCTTAATCAAACAAATCCAAAGATGAAAGTGGTGATTGAATTATGGTGGATGTTTTGTACGATTGTGGAGGCGTTAAACGAGCAGATTTACGATTAAGAACAAAGTATTATGGAATAAAAACAAAAATCTTTCTTATTGAGAAAAACCACTATGTTATTCAATTATTAAATTTTTTGGATATGTTTGATGCAATAAAAGAAGATTTTAATTATAACATTCGTAGCGTAGGTGATTGGGTAGAACTTACATCAAAAGAGCCTAATACCGTTATTGAAGAAGTAGAACCTCTAACCAATATAGCACATAACAACGAAGGAATTTTTTTAACCAATGAAATGTTTCAAAGTTTGATGGTTAGTAGGTTTCCCCATGTTGATTTTGTTGGCATTCGAGTTGAACATCATAACGGTCCAAATATTATAATAACTGTTTCGGAAGATACCAATGATACAGATATAACAGCAATAAGGACGTTTGTGCAAGAATTAAAAAATGCATTTGTAACAATAACCGTCGTAAAAGACTCTACAACCAAAGCCTTTTTGTGTTATAAGAATGTAGAATTGGCGTGTACGGACAAAGACTTTGCTTTTTCAAGAGCCGACGCTGAATTTTGGTTTGATAATGTCGAAAAGATTTATTCCGGAGAAGTTTGCAAAGACAATCTAAGATATTTCGATAGTAGTAAAACCAAGTGTTATATGGATTTTAGTGTTTGGAATAATGAAAATATTAATATCCGAAGCAATGCTTTGTTATATGATACTATTTACATTTCTTTTCCTTTGGGCGGTCATATAGATGAATTTTTGCAACAGCAACATCTTGCAATAAAAGATCTTGAGGAAATGGTTGCAAGAAACAAATTAGTTCTTTTATTACCAAACACTGAGAGCAGATACGATAAAAGAGTAATAGATAGGCTGTATCAAATTAATAATAACGCTGTTGTTTCTAAAAGAGGGATAAACGCTCTAATGGCAATGTTTTATTGTGAATTAGAGAAGAAATATTTATCCTTTTGGGAAGGTAATGAAAATGTTTTAGAAGCAATCTGTGAGCAATGCATTAAGAGTTCTGATCCAAAGTTGAAGATCCTTTATGATTGGTTGATTTGGCCTATTAAAACAAAACGAGAGAGCTACGAACTATTAACAAGTTATAGTCCCATAAAACTACCTGCCATAGGCGCAAATAATTTATTTGAGTATTTGCAACAGGATTTCAAAGAAGGTATGGATATAGGATTTGAATTAACAGTAAATTCCAACGCTATACATTTAGCTACTGCATTGCAAGCCACATATTTTCCTTTTGCTAACAGTGGAGAAAACGGTATATACTCTGACGTTGCTGCTTCTAATATTCTTGGAAGTGTTATAAATGCTTATCAGTATTCTCACGACGAGCAACAACAAAGTATTAATGCATATAGCCAAATGCTCGAAAAAGAGAGAAAGAGCATATACTTGTTAAAATCAGATAATCTAATTTCTTTGAAAAATGTGTTGGATTATGCTGACAAATACAATACAGCGATAACATTAAAGAAAATATTGCAAACCCTATCTGAACTTGATGATGAGCAGCAGAGAAATAAAATATCGGAATATAATAATTTAATTGCCGAAATAGGCAAGGAAAAAATCAGTGGAGAGAGTTTTGTTAACTACACACTAGGAGGTGCAGGACTTATACCGGTTGTAGGGGCAGGTGCTTCAATAGTGAGCATAATTTTGCAATTCTTAAAAGATATAGGAGTTAAAAGAAATTCCGTTATAAACAAATTCAAACTTGATAAAGCCTCAACTGCTGATGAAGTTTATGTATTGGATAAACTCAGTAGAGTTGCAAAGATTTCTTTGCAATAAATACAGTAAGGATCAACTACACTTATCTCACAACGCAAAATCATGAAGGCGTCGCAGGAATGCGGCGCCTTTTAGTTGAAATATAGAAAATTCTCTCGTTTTATGGTATAATGGTTTTAAACTAAATTGTGCGTAAGTGATTGCAACGTAAAAGAGGTGTTTATACATGTTAAATGCTATTCAGAAAGCTGCTTATGAATTAATACAAGCCGATGCTCGGTTTCTTTACACACTGACCGTTATTCAAAGAAATGCGAAGAATATCAGCAGTAACTATATCATGATGAGCCAACCTTATATTGGTTTGTTTGCTGATGGAGCAGAACAATGGTGTCAAAAACTTGGATTAGGCGCTCCCCAATTTACTGATACAGAGAAAACATACTACACTGCCTTGCGTCAAAGTCATAAACTCTATGAAATGACATATTCAGATTACTTATCTGCATTGACGGAAAAGTTTAAGGCAAGCGATGACTATTTTTATAAGATCCGTCGCCTGCGTGAAAAGCTGTTTGGCTATTACAACGTGGGTACTGATCTATGTAACGGTCATTTCTGTGGAAACACGATTTTATGTGCATTGTATACTCCGGTAGATACTTTGAATGACAAAGAAATAGGTCCTTGGATTCGAGATATCAGCGTGGTATCTGGAAAACTTGCAGGCTTTTTCGATTGTCAGAACTTTCCATCATATAACTATGATGATAGTATTTTGGTGAAATACGAGGATTATCATTTTTACAAGAATTGCCCTCTCAAAGTAAAAACAGATCTAGGTTTTTTGCTTTTTTCAATTCTGTGCAGTGTCAATTATGCTATCGAGTTTATAGAACGATACTTTGTTGAGGAGATTCCGCAAAAGATCAAATTTGCTTATCTACAGTATTACTATCTTTGTGATTTTATCAAAGAGTTAAATGCCGCAAACGGAACAACCTTTTACATCAACGATTCTATGAAGGATAGATCCTTTAGAAATTGCCTTGCGCATTATGGTTTAGGACAATATCTTTCTGAAAGTGATTTGATTGATGATGACATATTAAAAGGGTTGACAAACAAAGCGTTTAATATGAATTACTCGGATGCTAAAGACAAGCTATACTTTTACCTTACCGAGTTAACCAATCAGATTGAAGCAGAAATCTTTTCTCAAACTATTGAAAATAGATGATTTTTTGTTATACTAGTAATAGTCACTGACAACACAGTGACAACAAAAATCTTGACAGTCCATATTTCATGGATAATCTGAACACTCCCGATAATATGAGTAAAAATACTTATACAAAATTGATTAAGTTACAGTTTTCGGGAGCGAGTGGGAATAAGCAAAAATTTCCGAAAGTAACAATTTAGACGCTTTAACAAGCCGAAAACTATCTGTTCAAGATGGTTTTCGGCTCTTTCTTTGTTTTTTGACCGCATTTTGACCGCATATTATTAAGAACAATATATGTCTTTTCTCACAACAGAGAACGGCGGCAGGGAGATAAACACCCCTCTGCCGCCGTATTTTTTAATTAAATTTAACGTTGTTAGAACAATTCATTATTTCATCGAAAACGCCAACAAATGCACTCTTTAATGATTCTTTTGATTCGTACGGATTGTTCATTTGTGACATATCGTGTCTGTTATACACTAACTCACCTTGTTCGTTAATCAGAAGATTTTCAAGGGTAATTACAGTATACACGTTTGGAGAATTAGCGACACCTATTTCTTCGGGGTGCTCGAAAACAAAACAAACTGCATTTCCAACAGGAGTGCCGCACCAAGACAAGAAATGTACGCCGTGAGCCTCTTTGCCCTTTGCGGTATAAAAATAATCACCACAATATTTTGCATCCGTATAGTTGCCATATCCAAGAACCCATATTTTCGCTCTTGCATCGGAAATTAATTTGAAGAGCAAGCAGTTTCACGTGTTCCGCAGTATACTTACCAAGCCGTCGATCATCAACGATATCGTGGATGCTCTGAAAGCAAACTACCCCGGCACCAACTTTAAGGTAGTGTCCCTCTACACCTTTATGGGCTTGTATGAAGCAAGCAAGGGCGGCACGGTTCAACCTTCCACAAGGAACGCAGAGGTTATAGAGATAAACGTGCCTACCACGATGGAGGCGAGCAGTACCGCTACGATATCCGTGCTGGCGCAGAATCTGGGAGCAGAGGTGTGTTTACCGCAAGCATTACGGCACCTGCGGCGACGGGCACCTATACGCTGACGCTTGGCATGGTGCGGGACGGCGTGGCTTGGTTCGGCAACACAAAGTCCGTTACCATCACCGTTGTAGAGCCTGCGCCAAAGCCGCAGTTTGAGCTTATTGCGGGCTCGGCGCTTACGATGTCCGACTCTACTCTCAGGGGCGTAAGGCTTGGTACCACTGCAGAAGATATAAGGGCGCAGTTCAAGTGCGAGGTCACGGTGAAGGATACAAGCGGCAACGCTGTTGCGGACAGTGCCGCCGTAGGCACGGGCTGTACCGTGAATCAGGTAGGCGGTACGGGGGTTGCCACTTTGGTAGTCGTGGGCGATATCAACGGTGACGGTGCAACGGGTGCCACCGACCTTATGGCGATAAAGACCCACCTTACGGGGCACACTGCTCTTAAAGACATGTTCTACGAGGCGGGAGACTATAACTCCGACACCCTTGTGAGCACCGACGACTATCTGGCGCTGAAGGTGCTTATCAAAAAGGGCACCTCCAAAGGCTTTAAAGCCTTTGGAGGTGCCCTTTTGTTATGGGGTCAAAAAACGTTTTACAGCGTGGTTTTGACCGCCGTTATTTTGCTCTTGCCTCATCAAAGCTTTCGATAAGGCCTACCTCAAACCTGAGCACCAAAGCGGCATCAAGACTGTTAACCTTGCCGTCGCAGTTGACGTCAGCCGCTATCATTCTGAGCTCGTCAGCGTCTATGAGGTAAGCGTCATATCTGAGGATGTAGTGGGCATCTCTGCTGTCTACATCGCCGTCGCCGTTGACGTCGCCAAGAATGTAGTTCTGCTTGAAGGTTGCGGTTACGGTCATATCGGTGGCTATGCTGTCAATACCCGTTCTGTCCCAGCTTGCGTCATAGTTTTCTCTCTCGGGGATCGCAGGGAATGCAGTGCCTGCCAAAGACTGACCGTATTCCATTCTGATAGTGCTTATCTCAACACCGTCTACCACGAATCTTACGGTATATACGTTTCTGGTGTAAACCGCATTAACGGTAAGATCGCTTACGATATCGTCAAGGTCGGTGTTATCCCATACGGGAGCAGTCTGGTCATGACCGGTCTTGTCGGGGATAGCAGGGAGGCTGTCAACAGATGCGCCGTGGATTACTGTCCTCGTAGCCACTACTGCGCCGTCCGCCATAAAGGTAACGGTGTAGGTGTTTACAGTATAGACAGCGTTTACAGTCATATCGCCTGTTATGTTGTTGAAATTGGTAACATCCCAAACGGGAGCGGTCTGAGTATAGCCTATCTTTTCGGGGATGGCAGGGATATCGCTGAGAGTGTCGCCGTGGGTCACTGTCTTCTCTGCAACTACCGCACCGTCTGCCATAAAGGTTACGGTGTAGGTGTTTCTGGTGTAGACAGCGTTTACGGTCATATCACTCATTATGTTGCTGAAATCGCTTACATCCCATACGGGAGCGGTCTGAGTATAACCCTCCTTTTCGGGAATAGCGGGGATATCTGTAAGGGCGTCTCCCTCGTTTACAGTTCTTTCTGCAACTACCTCACCGTATGCCATAAAGGTGACGGTGTAGGCAACAAGAGGAATGTAGAACTCACGGGTAAGGGTAAGCGTGCCGTCATCGTTAAGGGTAGCGGTCCAACCCTCACTGCCCGTATCGGCGTCGAAGGTATGGTTTGCCATGGGAGCCAATGTAACGGTTGCCACATAAGTGGTATCGGCTGCAAACTCACCCTCGAAGGGCTCGCCGTTTACAGTCCAGCTTATCTCAGCCGCTGCGCAGCCTGCAGGAGCCGTAACAGAGGTCTGTGCGGTCTCACCCCTTACGGGAGTAGCTACGTCAATATCCAGTGTGCCCACAGCTACGGGAGCGATGTGGAAGGGTATCTCTATCTTTCCGCAGTAGCCGCTGCCGTCCTTTGCGGTAACGGTGGCTATTGCCATACCTGCGGCAATGTTTGCGCTGTAGGATACGTCATAGGCAGTGGCAGGAACCTGATCGTTGCCCAACACTACGGAAAGCACTGCGGGAGTCTTTTTGGTCTCGTCATAGACGAAGCCTTCCTCGGGGATGTCAAGGGTAACCGCAGCGTCTGCCAGATCGTTGCTTACGAATACGGCTGCCGCCTGATAGGTATCGAGGCTTGCTACCACTATACCTACAGTGCCCTCTGCAACGTTGATAACGCCGTTTTCGTCAACGCTTGCAGAGCCCTTCTTAACGTCTACACGGTACTCTACCATACTGCCCATTGCGCCGCCGTGAAGCTTAACAAGCTTATCGCCTACCTTAAGCGCAAGAGACAGCTTTTTGTTCTGAGCTGCGCCAAGCTTGGTGATAACTGCGCCGTCGCTTACTATAACAGCCTTGGCATCTTCACTGCCTATGAGCTTATTTGTAAGGGTAAGAGCATACTCGTCGCTTTCGTTGCCGAGGGCGTCGGTAGCCTTGACCGTAAGCTTCTGATATGCGGTGGCGGTATCAAGCTCCACTGCTACGCTAAAGGAGCCGTCCTCACCTGTCACAGCGGTGGTTTCCACGTCACCTACGGTAACGCTTACGGTAGCGCCTGCCTCGGATGTGCCCTTGACCTCAACAAGCTCGCTGTCAAAGAAGCTGCCGTTTATGGGAGAGGATATCCTAAGGGTGGGTGCCTTAGTATCTACTATGAACTGGTATACGGTACCAAAGCTGTCCTTGGTAGCGTTTTCGCCCTTAAGGCTTATGGTGTAGATACCGTCCTCGAGACCACGGAGGCTGATATCGCCGCCGTTCCATTCCGCTGCCTCGCCGCCGTTGATGCTGTAGGAGCCCTTGCCACCGTCAACGCCGCTTACGTTGATAACGGGGGAGTCGGAGCCTGTGGCATCAATATCAACGCCGCCATAGCCTGCAGAAAGGCTTACGCCATCCTTAAGGCTGAGTATTGCCTCGCTCTTTACGGGCTCTGCCATAACGATTGCATCGGAAAGGGTCTCCTCGGAAAGGATAATACCGCCGTCCTCTGCGGTGCGGAATGCGCTTACTGCAACAACGTAGCTGCAGCCTGCGGTAAGACCTACCGAGGTAACGGTATCGCCGTCATCGCTGACGGAATCATATCTGCCGCCTACTGTAAAGCTCTCGCTCTCCACCTTCATACCGCTGAACAGAGTGGAAGAAAGGGAGCCGTCTGTAGTCTGCTCATAAATGCTTACGTAATAGCCTTCTGCTCCCTCTACTGCCTCTACCTCTGCATCGATAGTGTAGTCGCCGCCGAGAGCAATGCTGACAGAAGCGGTAGCGTCAGGCTGGTTGGGGTTAACATAGCTGAAGCTGTCCTCTGCGGAGGGGCTTGCTACGCCGTCGCCGTTCCCGTCAAGCTGGGTGCCTACTGCCTTAAGGGTGTAGGTGCCGCTCTGAAGCTCGGAGGGGTAGCTTATTGCTATGCTATCATAGCCCTCGCCTGCCTTGCCGAGAAGGAAGGCGTT
Organism: Oscillospiraceae bacterium; assembly: GCA_015064945.1. Taxonomy (GTDB): domain Bacteria; phylum Bacillota; class Clostridia; order Oscillospirales; family CAG-382; genus SIG636. The sequence continues at coordinate 10,980 of SVRF01000010.1, forward strand.
GCCGTTATCGTCTATTGCGTAGATGGAAACGTTATCAAGCTTTTCAAGCCTTGTACCGCTAACAGCTGCGGTTGTTCCGTCAGCACTGAGGCTTACGGAATCGATGGAAGCCATCTTCTCAACGCCGTAGAGAGCAAGGTCGGAGGCGTTGGCGGTGGTAACCACTATCTCGTTACCGAAGGAGTCTGCCTCGGTGAAGGAAAGGGTTATCGTAGCATAGCCTGTTTCGCCGTCATAGTTAATCATAGCGTTGGCACCTGCATTTTCGGGTGAATCAGCAGCCTTGCCGTTGTCAAGCCATACAATTTCGTACTCCTTACCGCCGCAGGTAACGGTAAACTCGCTCTTTATCGTTTCCGCCTCTGCCTCGTTCTCGGCAGGTATGTTAAGGACGAGGATAGCATTTTCGTCATCGTTTGCATCGATAACGAAGCGGTGAGTGCGCTTATCTGCGCTGGAGCTTATAACGGTTTCGTCAATGGGGGTGCTCAGTGTAGTACCCAAAAGTCTTGCATTGGTAAGTGCCTTTGCATAAAGGGTCCTGCCCGTAGCGGGATCGGTGTACACGGGCACGCTTTTGAGCGCCATAGGAACAAGAGTAGCCTCGGGAGCATCGTATTTACCGAAGGCAAACTCAACGTCGCCGCCCCAATGGTAGGTAACGCCTGCATCCAGCTTAAGGATGTGGATCGCACCCCATATCATCTCGTTATTTACGCCAAGCTCGGCACTGCCTATCTCAAAGCCGCCAAGCAGAGCGGGAAGCTTTATGCCTGCGGTGACGAAGCCCTCCCAGAAGAACTCCGTATCATCCTCAAAGCCGGTGGGCATCTCCTGCAGGGCGATAGCGCCGCTGCCGTAGATTATATCAAGGATATCGATATCAATACCGAACTTCATATTAAGTCTGGGGTACCAGTATACGAAGCCGCCGAGCCTATCTATAAGGGTTATGCCGCCGATGCCTATGTTGGAAAGGTACGCCTCAATGCCTCTGCCCGACATGGAGATGTCGCCCCTTGCTGTGAGCAGGTCAAACAGTGCAAATTCACCGCTCAAAATAAGGGTAAGAGGCGGGATAGTGGAGGACACAAAATAGGTCTCGTATATCTTATCTATACCTGCGCCCATGCCACGGATCCAGAACACGCCGAAGGGGTCGATGGGGATGCCGGGGAGGTTGCCGCCAACGTGGAACCTTATCTTATCGGGCACGGGTATGCCGTTATAGCTGCGAAGGCGGAACTCTGCCTCCATAGTGAGAACCTCAATATCAGCCTCGCCTTCAATGCCTATGCCCCATTCCCCATTCATTATCATAAGGTCAAGGGTACCGCCTATCTCGGGCATACCGTCTGTATAAGAGGGTAAGCCAACCTCAACGGAGGTGTTTATGCCTATGAACTTGCCGCCGAAGAATATGTTGTGGATGTAAAGAGCAAGGGTACCGCCCTGCGCCTCGTACCACTTCATACGGTCATCACCGCACTCATCATCCAGATCACGGAGCTGACCGGAGGTGTAGTCGGTATTTGCAAGGTTTACCTCTGCCTCCTCCGTAGGAGAGGGAGAGATGATGCCCCAATCGTAGGTGGAGGGCACAAGGAAGCTGGGGTCAAGCTGGGCGCCGAAGGTTACCACACGAAGGTCGGGGTCATAGGAGCCGGGCTTGGTAGCCATAAGTGCGAAATGGCAGTAGCGGAGCTCGAGAAGCATACCTGCAAGGGTCTGCAAATCGCTGGCGCCGCCGGGCCACATAAGGGATACGAAGTTGGTGTTGGCAACCGCATCCTCTACACGGTTGCTCTCAGTACCGTCATACTTGTAAATGGGGAGCTTAACAAGGTCGCCCTCCTCAAGAGAGGTGATGGCGCACACGCCCTCCCACACCTTGGTGTTGGCACCGACAGTGTATACCTTGCCGTCGATATCGGTGTTGATGGCGGTCTGGTTGCCTTCATCATCGTACTCGATGCTTACGGTCACCCTGCCCTCGGTTACCTGAATAGCGCCGCTGATTTCGATAGCGTCGCCGTCCTTACGGGCGATAGCCTCAAGCTTTTCTATCTTGCCGTTCTCACCCTTAACAGAGAAGTCGCCTCTCAACTCGTAAATGATATCCTTCATGGATATGCCTGCTATCTTGGACCTGTACTCATCCTCGTCACGGGCGAGAATAAGCTTGTAGGACCAAGGGAGAGCCTCGCTGCCGTCACCTGTACGCCTCATACCTATAACGCCGTAGTTACCGCTGATATAGGAGGGGTTGTTGGTCACAACAAACCTCAGAGCGTCGGAGGTAGAATCGGACAGAGCCGCATCCACCCAGTCGAAGATGATCTGCCACGTGCCTACGGGGAGGGTATCCTCGATTATTATGTTGGCAGTATTGTCCTCGTTGTTTAATATGAAGTTCTCGGAAGGAACAACTATATCCTTGCCGCCGTCAAGAGGACGGAGAATAACTCTATACTGGCTGGAGTCACGAAGCAGACCGAAGTTTTTACCTGCTATGAACATGCTCCTCGTTCCGCTTCTGTAAACGACCTCGGGAGTAGTGCTGACGAAGGAGAGCACGCCGCCATCCACAGAGGGGCAAAGCACATAGGTCTCCTTGGCAAATACAAGGTCCTCATCCATCAGATGAAGCTTGCCAAGACTGCCCATTTTTTGGGAAACGTCAAATATCTTAACGCCTATCTTACGGTACTCCGTAACATCAGAAGGGGCTACCGCAAGATCAATGGTTACATCACGAGCCTCGCCTGGGCGAAGGTCGATAAGAAATTCGTAATAGGGGTCAGCTATGGTAGCGTCAAGGTTGAGGTTGCCACGAGTGTCATAGCTCGTCATACCGCTTTCGGGATAGAAGGCTATGGCAAGAGTATCCAAAACCTCGTCAGAGGTGTTCTGAACCTTAACGGTGAGGCTCATATTACCGTTAGAGTCACCGTTGGTATCCACATAGCCTATATCGCCTGCAAGCTCCATAGCGGCAGGGCCTATAAAGTTTACGGCTACAGAGCCCAGCTCTGCGCTTACGTTGGAGTATACGCCGTAATAGAAGGCTACCGACTTGGTGCTCTGAGTGTTGGCAGGAGCGCTGCCCATATCGTAATACATAGCAAAGGCGCTGTCTGCGGTAAGATATTCCTTATTATAGGGGTTGGTGAAGTTAAGGTTGTTTTTAACATCGGCACCTACGTTATAATCGTATACGGTGGACGCAAGACTGTTCCAATGAGCGAAGGTGACCTTCTCGGGTACCACGGTAACGCCGCCTATGGAGGCGTTTAACGTATAAGCAGTGACAGAGGGAGCCATCTCGTCATCGTAAGCAAAGAAATAGTTGCTGTACTCACTGCCCGTAAGGGTCTGCTCGGTCTTAATGGTGGTGTAGCTGCCGTCAGCCTGACCTGCCATATATACGGCGTAGTCCTGATGACCGAGAGCAGTATCCATAAGCACACGCGCCTTAAGCTCATCAATAGCCTCGCCGCTGACATTCTCAGCGCTTACGGTAACGTAGACCATACCGTGCTGATAATTATCAACCGCAAGAAGTGCTACCTGCTGGGTGAATTTGATGCCGTCTACAGTCCATACTGCGGAAATAGTGGTGTCATCAACCTTGGTAACGGTGACCGCACTTGTTTCTATACCCTTATGACTGTAGTCTCTGCCGAACACGTACTCGGCGGTGGTGGCACCTCTCTTCACCCTGAAGGAGGTGAAGGAGGTGTCATAATTTTCATCGGGATACAACAGATACTTGTTGTTATCGGATTTGTTAAGCTTGTCGCCTTCGACGGTGTCCACAAGGAAGCCGCCGTTGCTCTTGGAGACCTTTACGCTGAGATACCCGTCACTGAGCTCGTGGTATCCCGTTTCTGCACTGGCAGACAGAAGGTTATCCAAAAGTGTTTCAGGGGCAAAACCTACAAGCAAAACAGCTATGAGCAGCAGGGCTGTTGCCCTTTTGATTATCGCATTGATATTGCGCTTCATAATAAGCTTACCTCCTGTCTTAGTCCTATTCCACATAGATCTGGATTCTGTAGTAATCACGGCCCTGAGTGATAATGCAAACGGTGTAATAGCCACTCTCCTCGAAGGGGAGAATTATCTCGTCGGTGCTTGTGGCGTTTCTTACAAGGTCGGTGGCGCCAATCTTCATCTGACCAACGCTCTTAAGACCGTTCTTGTATACCGCGCTGTAGGGCTCGCCGAGAGTATCTACGCTAAGTATAATGCTGTCGCCCTCTGCGACGTAGATGGTGTCACGTACAACTATGTCGCCGTTCACCTTAACGGTAGGCTCGTCTGCTGCCACTACACGGAGGATGCCGTATACAGAGGTCTCGTTGCCGCTGCTGTCGCTAACCTTATAGGTTACCTGACAGTTGCCCGCCACGTTAAGGTCAAGCTCATACTCAAAGCTGTAGCTAAGGCTTGCATCCATGTCGGAGGCGGTCACGTTGCTCCTTAGAATTGCCTCAAGCTCGGAGGCGGTGGTGCCGACCTTTACAATAACAATGCTATTTATCAGGTCAACAACGGGCGCCTTGACATCGGGAAGCTTAACCTGACCGAGCTGACCGAGAACTACGTTGCCGTAAGCATCCTCGGCACGGATGATGGGCCAGAGGCCGGACATACCTGCGGTAATGGTAAGCTCAACCTGTTCACCTGCGGCAGCGCTGATACTTTCGCCGCCGTTTATGCTGATGTTGCTGTCACGGTTAGCCTTGACGTAGATGCTGTCACCTATGCTGAGGCTGAGACTTAAAGCATCGTCAACGAAGTCTACGCCATCCTTGCTGTATTCCAGCTTAAGGTCGGTGTCGATTATGTTGCTGACAGTCACGCTGATAGCGGAGATGTTACCTGCCATATCGGCGAAGGTGTAGGTGTAGGTGCCGTTTGCCTTTACGGTAAGGGTGTAGTCGTAGCCACCGTCTGCCTCGGTGCCGTAGCTGCCGAGCTTGGCAAGTATGGATGCCTCGTCAGAATGGAGGGTCACGCTTACGGTCCTGCCATCGGAGGACAGCTCCTGACCCTTTACGCTGAGGGTGGGAGCGACCTTGTCGATATTAGATACTGCCGCAAGGTCTACTGTAGTAGTGGTGCCGCCTGCCGATATTACGGTAAGGGTCACAGCCTCGCAGTTAGCGCTGTAACGGACGGTAACTACAGTGCCGTTGATGCGCACCTCGATATCGTCCACAAGCTCTGCGGGCACCTGAATCTCCTTCACATGCTGAGAGAACTGCATTGTTGCGGTAATGTTGCTGTTGGTAATAGGACTTGCGGCATTGGCAGACCACTTTATACTGCCTACAAGATATATCTTATCGCTGCGTATCTCTATTACCCTCTCGCTGACAGTGCCCTCTATCTTAGTGGGCGCCTTGTCTGCGTCAAAGGTGTACATATAGCTGTAGTTGATGTTGTAGATGCCGTTACGGTCAACGGTTATATAGCTGAGACCGTAGTATTCACTGTCGGCATCGTTATCAACGCTTGCCTCGTAGCCCGAGGGAGCTATGGTAAGGTCGCTTGCAGACTGACCGTCGCCGCAAACGGGCTCGGTCAGGTAGATGCGGACGCCGCCCTCTACGGGAACCTTTACTGTGCCGGGGATGGGCGCAACGCCGATATTGCTGAGATCAAGAGGTATTGCGGTTGCAAAACCGTTCTCATCCACGGCAAAGAGAGTGAATTCTGCCGCTTCGGTCACGGTGAGCTGTCTGCCTACAAGGCTTACGCCCTCTATGGTGTCGCTCTCTGCACCGTATTCGGGAGTCTCTGCATAAACGCCCTCTTTGATTATAAAGCTATACTTGCTGATATCAAATGCCTCAAGCTGGAAACGGTATGCGCTGCCCCAGCCAAGAGCATTTACAAACTCGTTTGTTGCCGCTCTGGGAGTAGCAGTCTCGTATACGGTGTAGCCGTAATGGTCCTGCAGATAGCTGTACTCGCTGTTGGTAGCTCTCAGCATAAGCTGTGTATCAATGTACAGTCCGTTTTGCTGAGTGTAGGCAAGAAGCTGTACCTCGGGGCACTCCTCGTCTACGGGGATATAGTCCTCCTCGCCCAAGCCGGGAATGAAGGGAGCGGTTTCTACTATGGTTACGGGAAGGGTTACGGTTATATCCTCGGTTAAGACTTTTGTCTCGTTACCGCAGATATATGCCATATCCTCCGCCTTGAAGGTGTAGCTCGTATCGTCACCGTAATAGAAGGTGAAGCTGGGAGCATAACCGGTGTAACGGTCGATAAGCTCATACTCAAGTTCCTCGAACATCTCGCCGTATTCATATATCTCGTCGGATATAAGGGTAACGGTCACGGGACCCGCAAACTCGCCGCCGTTTTCAACCAAGGCGTCATCCAAGCTCCACACAACGTTGTAGCGAGTGGTAAAGATGTTATCTATGTACATCCATCTGCCGAAGGTATCTACATAGAAATAACCGTTTTCTTTAACGATCACAGTAACCTCGGTGGTACCGTTATTCTCTACCATTACAACGCTCTCGTCATAATCGGTCACGGTAATAGCGGTATCTGACTTAAGGGTAACGGTAACGGGGTTCATAGTAGGCTCAATAGTGGAGTAATGAGCCTCAAACTCGTATGCGGCGTCGGTTATGGTATAAGTGATAGGCCATACGATGCCGTATGCATCGGTGAAGGTGCCCTCATAGGTCACGTTGGTGAAGGTATTGGTCTGCACACTGTTGCCGCCGTTTGCAAGGTAAACCTTAAGCTTGAGCTCTGCACCGTGGTCGGGGTAGCTCACGCCGTAGACCAACGATGCGCCAAGGTCGCTGTAGTGAACGTACTGGTTGGTATAGCTCTTGGTGAAGGTGTGGTCATTGCCGGCTATATCCTTGACTTTGATGGTGTAGGACCTGTAAAGCCTGTGGCTCGAGTCATACTCAGTCTCGGAGATGGGGTCTGCAAAGCATAACTTGAGACCGTTGTATTTGGAATATTCAAACCGAATAAGGCCCGCACTGTTGGGGGCGGAGGCGCCGTAAGGAAGGGTAACGGTGCCGTCGATACCGTCGCCGCTTATTTCGATAACGGCATTCTCCCAGTCAAGCAGGTCGAGGTTTTTGCCGTTTGCATAGGTATCCTGAGTTGACCAGACGGAATCGTCGTTGTAATGGTCCCAAGTACGGTCAAGCGTGCCGAGAGAGATCTCGTTGGATTCAATATTGTACTTATTTACAAAAAGCTCTTCGTTGGTAATACTGATTATCTCAAGGACACGGGTCTCGTCACCGCCGTAAACGTAGGTAACGTACTTACCCTCGATATCCTCGCCATTGAGCTTATAGGATGCATCGCTACTGTTGTAGAGCTCAACAGGCTCGTTGCAGGTAATGCCTGTCCAGATATCATAGTACTTCCAAGGGTCTTGTTCGTAAAGGCCGAATCTTACGGAAGCATCGTTAGTGGTATAAAAACCGTCACGGTATGTCTCGCCCAGCTCGGGAGTTACTATGGTAACGGCACCGTATGCGTCACGGGCGATGAACAGAACGGTAGCATTATCCAGCGTGTTGGAGTAGGAGTCCATCTTGACGGTTACAAGATCGCCTGCCTTAAGGGGTACTACAATATCGTTGTAATCGTTAGTCTCCGTATACTCAACGCCGTTTACATAAATGGGAGTGTAGTTGTTGATGGGGTTCCTCTGAACTACCTCAAAGGTAATATCGCCGATAGAAGAGTACGCCTCGTCTATTCTGTAGGTAATAGAATCTACGTTTATCTGACCCTCTATCTCGGATTTTTTGATAGAAGGAACGTAGCTGTCAACACTTATCTCCACGGTGGGCTGAGTATTGGTTACGTAGACGTAGAAATAATTTATGGGAGAAACAACGCCTGCAGAGCTTACGGTCTGACAGCAGAAGGTATTCATACCCGGTGTAAGGTATATATTGGTCATATCCAAGCCTGCTGCGCCCTGAGGCACGCTTTCAACGATATCGCTGGCACCGTAGGTACCGATATACACCTGTGCGGTTCCTTCGCCCACGGTAATGTCATACTCGGGCTCTACGAACTCATAGGTCGCCAGATCTTCATCAGTGGGATTTGCCGCAGCATTCCAGAAACGAACGCCTGCAACAGCGCCTACTTCTAATCCGAAATAGCTTCGAGGCTCGGAAACGCTGCCTACGTAGAACTGGAACAGATCTAGTCCTGCCGTATAGGTGGCAAACTCCCTGTCACGCTCGGTCTGAGTAATACGGCCTGCGCTTATGCCGAAGGACTGGATGGGTTCATTGTTCTCTGCCATCACTCTGATGTCGCTGCTGATGTCATCGTGAACTGATATGGTGTAGCCCCAGAGACCTGCAAGGTTTTCGTTGCTGGCATCAAGCACCATAATAAACCCGTCGGGAATAAACTCCTGAACGTAATCGGAGCCTTTCTGATATACGCCTACTCTGAAGCGGTAAGCGCCACCCTCGAAGGGCGTGCCGTCATCCTTTGCGGCGGGAACGGTTATAGTCTGTGTCGTGGTAGTAGCAAGACCGGTATATCTTACACATTCTCCAAGGACGTTATAATCGCCGTCTATCTGCTCGATAACAACGTAGGACCTTTCCGCATCAAGGTTGGAAAGATTCCAGTCGGGGCGAAGCACATTGCTTATGCTGAAGCGGATCATAGCGCCGGTCATATCAAGATTCATACGGATAGCTTCATCCCGATAAGCGCTGCCGAACCATTCTCCTATGTTGGAGCGGAAATCAATAAACTCCACCTCGTGCACATCAACGCCCTCAGGCTGTACACCGGAATACATAACGTCTATCTTCTGGCCGTGGCTTACATAAGATGTGTCGCTTACCTTAACCTTTTCGCCGTTCACGAGAGTAAGGGGCACGTAGGCACTTTCAAAGCTCAAGGATATACTGCCGTAATGCTGTTTAACGGAGGTAAAGTCTGTAACTACGGCTATGTTTTCAAAATTACCGCCGCTTACGGTACCGCTGTACCACTCACCGTCAAAGTCGAATATGTTAATGCTCTCACCCGTCTTGATCACTCTGAAATAGGTCTTATCGCCCACCTTCATAGTAATGCGGGTATAGGCAATAGCTCCGTCGCTTTCCCTTGCGTCGGGAGCTGTTACGGTCACGTTGTGCTCATAGTTGGGAGTGTTTATGTCCGAAAGCACCTCAACGGTCAATGAAGGCTTGGAAAGGTATACGTCTATGCCGGTCCCTACGGGATCGCTCCAGTTGCCGTATTCGTCCTGCATCCTTACCCAGAAATACACGGTGTGGTCTGCGCCGTCGCTTATGCTTGTGGTTCTATAGTTTGAATATTTATAAAGCTTAAGCTGGCTGTCCAGCTTGGCGTAACCGCCTGCCACCTGCCATTCGTCGGCTGCGGTGGGAACGGAAGCGTCATCAATAAGCCAGAGATACTGGACAACGGGTATGTCCCTATGGTCTGTACCAGAAAAGCTTGCGTTTATGCTCACGCTGGGGTTGGAGCTGCCTACATTGTTGTATTTAGCCGATATGCCTGTGACGGAAACGGACGGCTTCATATTATCGTAGTCATAGTCTATGGTGCAATCACCCGACTGTCCTACATTACCGAGCACGTCCTCGGCGCTGGCAAAAGCAATCACGCCGTCCACTATCTGTTCAACACCGGGCTCAAGCATAAGGTGAATGTAGCGGGTGTACTCATGCTGAGCGTGAGCCTTGAAGGGGATCTGCACGGTGCCGTTGCCCGAGAGCTGTACCAGCTCGGTGTAAGCAGAAGCATCCGTAGGCGCCGTCATACTGTCACTTATCAGATAACGGAAGGAGAACGCCTTATCGGACTTACCCTTAAGTGTAACCAACGCAGGTGCGCCGTAAAGACCAACGTCTGCGTCAGAAACATCTACCTTGAAGGTAGCATAGGGACTGTTGGTAGCCTGATCAAGCTTGGTGATGCTTACGGTAGGACCCGTAAGGTCAAGGTATAGCTGCTCGGCAGGCTTGAAAAGGGTGGCGTTAAGGGCATGGCCTGCAGCGTCCTCAGCCTTGTCATAGCTAAGGAGCACAGGACGGATGACAGAGCCATATTGCTCTAAAAGACAATCACCCTCGCAGATAATCAAAGGCTCGAACTCTAAAACGGACTGAGGTTGACCGTTGACTGTCTGAATAGTGCTTATCTTATTCATCCTGAGGGATACCGACTCACCGTTGGCACGCTTTACGTTAGTGGCCAAACGTATATTATCGCAAACGGAAAGGACCTCATCGATAGTTATCTTGAAAAATACGTTTTCGCCCTCGTTGACATAAAGGTCGGAAAGATTGATATCCTCAGGCCACTCGTCCTTGTTGGAGGAAGCGGTTCTGTTCATTGTCTTGCCGGATGCGCTGATAGAAACGCCGACTACAGAAGGAACGGTGTTGTCGAAGGTCTTTTTCATCGTGCGGGTGATGTTGCCCAAGCTAAGGGAGTTGCCTGCCTTGTCACTAAGGAAGGTAGATCTTGTAGCTACATCAAAGGACTTAAAGAACTTGCAACCGTAATAACAATACGCAGGATAGTGACCCCTATACCATGTGTAGTCATAGATCAGTTCCCTATGGTCAAAGCTTATTTCACCGTCAATGGTCTGCAGCTTGGAAGGATCAAGATACGTAACGGTATAGTCCTTGCTTGCCCAGTCGCCGAGAGGAGCCTCAAAGATGATCGTATCGTTGTAAACACTCTTTATGTAAGCATTAAGGTAATCGGTATTGCCGCCGGAACGGGCGTCCTGAACGGTCACCTTTACATAGGTTCTGTCCCATTCGGTCCTTGCGGCATCGCTGCCAAAGCTACATATTGCCTCGGACGCTGTTGCGGTAATAACAAGATTTGTGCCCTCCTGCGTTACGTCAACGGATTTTATGTAAGCGGGATTGTTATCCCTTACATAGCCGTAAACGCCGTTGACCTTGGTCTTTTTGTTACCGCCTATCTCTATGACCTGCTCTGACATATCCTTAAACTTTACGGCAAGCTCTTTTCTGCCCTTGCCGCTGACAGACTTGTTGCCTATCTTAAGGTAGCCCTGCTTGTTGCTGAAGTTACAGCTTATTACAAGCTCTGCCTCGGGGTCTATGTAATTCTTGCTGTAAACGCCGTCGTTTTCGAACTTGATGTTCCAATTGCCGCCGTTTCCGCTCTTAAAGGTGAGCTCGGGGCTAAGGTTAGCGGTAGTAAGCTCAACAACGTAAACGCCGCTGGACCACGCACCGCCGTTGTTCTCAAACGAGATAAACTTCACTGCGGGGGAACCCGTAATGTACTTGGGGTCCTTAAAGCCCGTATCCGGGTCTCTACCCTCGTGATAATAATAATCCGTTAAATTCGTTACCTGATTGATAACCTCGTTCTTCATAATACCGCTGCCGCCTGCATAGCCGGAAACGTTATAATTGAAGGGGTTACCCTCGGCAGAATCAACTATGGGCACAGGTATAAAAGGCACAAGCATTGACAGCACCAAAAACATACCCAATACCCTGGTCAGCTTCTTTCCCATAATTTTTCCTCCTGAAAATATATGTAATTTCTTTTTTTGCGATAGTTTTATACGATGTCATTATATCACAAAATCATATTCAAAACAAATCTGCGCAAAATTAAATTCATTTTGCGCAGATTTAGATTCAAACCGCACTGTTTTCGGAGCTTTTTAAGGATAAAACCACGCCTTTTATTGAAAAGCTGAAAACTATATGATATAATGACAGAAAAGATAACCGTGAGGTGATAAGGATGAGGATCGCTATCTGTGATGACGACGCTGTTTGCCGTGGACAGACCCTTGATATTGCCACCGACTATGCCGAGGCGAGAAAAGACATTGAGCTTTATTTCGAGACCTTCGCCGAGCCGAGGACTCTGCTTGAGGCTACCCGAAAAAAGGGCGCTTACGACATATATATACTTGACATTGTGATGCCGGAGATAAACGGTATAGAGCTTGGTAAGGCGCTTCGCAGTATGGGGGCGGACGGCAAGATAATATATCTTACCTCCAGTGAGGAATATGCCCTTGACTCATTCCGTGTCAGAGCCTTTGATTACATACTGAAGCCTATTGCAAGGGACAGCTTTTATGCCGCTCTTGACGAGGCGATATCCTCTGTGAGCATCAAAAGAGACAAGGTACTGCTTGTAAAGACCAGAGAGAACAACGCACGCATAGCCTTTGACAGCATCCTGTATGCAGAGCTCTCAAGACGGACAGTCATATATCATCTGATAGGCGGCAAGAAGGTGGAGAGCACTACGCTGCGCACAGCCTTCACCGAAGCGGTAGCAGAGCTTATTACCGACAGGCGCTTTGTGCTTTGCGGTGCAAGCACGGCGGTGAATCTGCATCACGTCACTGCGGTGGAGAGCGAGGGGGCGGTGTTCAGCGATGGCGAGCGCATCATGCTGGGCAAAAAGGCTTGCCGTGAGCTGCGTACCGCATGGAACGATTATTGGATAACGAAAGAGGGCTAAGATATGGAAATACTTAAGGATATATCTATAATCTGGTCCCTTGTGCATACCCTTGTAATGTTTCTGTTTTTGTTTCAGTCACGCTATACCAGAAAAAAGACCCTTACCGTTACGATTGCCACTATGGCGCCGCTTATACTTATCAACTTTGTGCTTTTTCTTCTGCTGGGCATAGACAAATACGGCACGCTGATGCTTCTTACCCTTTCACTGCCGAGCTGTATCATCTTTTGGTTTCTGGCAAAGCACAGAGACGGGCGTTTTTTCTTCACATTTTGTATGGTGGACACAACGGTTTTGGAGATAGTATATATCTCCACCATCCTTAATCACTATCTTACGCCCGACAGCTATCTGGTCCTGTTTTTCATACGCCTTATATCCTATCCCCTTATTGAGCTGTTTGCGTACAAAAAGCTGAGACCTATGTTTCTGGAGGTACAAAAGCAGGTCAAAAAGGGTTGGGGCGTTTTTGCTCTTATCGGTGCATTGTTTTATCTCGCTATCACTCTGCTGACCACCCATCCTACGTCCGTGGTTGAAAGACCTTCCCAGCTACCTGCACTTATCATACTGTTTGTTTTGATGCCCGTCATTTATATTCACATAATAATGACCCTTCGCCGACAGCAAAACTTGCACGAGATGACGGAGATGGAAAACATACTCAAGATGCAGATGTCAGGCTTTACGACCCGTATGGACGAGCTTGCCGCCGCAGACGAGCGCTTCAGAGTGGAGCGCCACAATTTCCGCCACAAGCTTAAGACTATCGCAGGGCTTATCAAACAAGAGCAATATGACGAGTGTCTGAATCTCCTTGAGGAGTTCGAGGAGCCTCTGGACAAGACCAAGGTAAAGCGTTACTGTCAGCACACGGTGCTTGATGCTATGCTGTCATCCTACATAGCAAGGGCCGAAAGCAAGGGCATAAGACTGGACACGGGCTTCGCTTTTCCCGACAATATGCCCGTAAACGAGTCTGAGCTTGCCATAGCCATCGCCAACGCCCTTGAGAACGCCATTGATGCCTGCGAAAGGCTGGAGGGCGAAAAGCGATACATTGAAATAAAGGCTATAAGCTACCCTCGGTTTATGATGCGTATTGCCAACGGCTACGAGGGCAATGTGGAGTTTGACGAAGCGGGGATACCCGTAAACCATCACCACGACCACGGCTTTGGCACCCGCTATATTGCCGCCTTCTGCGACAAAAACGGAGGCTATTATCAGTTTGAGGCAGACGGTGAGAGGTTTACCTTGATGCTGAATTTTTAACCTGACATACCAAAAGGGACTGCAAAGAAGCAAAAGCTTCTTTGCAGTCCCTCAGACCGCTGACAAAGATAAAAGTCAGCGGTCTGAAAGGGGCTTGAGAGCCCCTTTAATTTATTCCAATCAAAAAATGGAATTATTCATCATTCACAGCAGTCTACTCTTCGAGGTGTTTGCGTAAGATAATGCATTGACAAAGCGTTGGAAATAGGCTAAAATGTATATGGTATTAAAAACATAACAAGAGAGGAGTGTGTGCGGTATGAAAAACAGAAACTACGATATCTTTAGCGGAGATACGCTTGTCGCTGTTTGGCAAGACGGTGTGTTGACCGTTAAGAACGAAGCCTTGCTTCCCCTTTATCTGAGGCGTGTAGCTAATGCTGACACTTGGCTTGAGGCAAGGGCTATCGACTCCCACCGTGCTAACTCCCGTCTGCTGAAAAAGGCGCTTCGTCTTGCTGAAAAGGACGATGTTTCTACAGTTATCCATGTGAACGGTGCGACCGTTACGGACAACTATTGGGTGCGTCTCGTAGTCTCGGATTTGACATACGACGATGTTAAATTTACCGACGACTACTTCTCGGGCCTTGCACTTAAAGGCTCTTACAACAGCTTTAACCGTGCCGCTAACAGCCGCCGCTCCAAAACGCCCGAGCTTACCAACTTAGGCAGCTTTGAAAAGTGTTGGAAGCTTAAGGACGGCAAGTGGTGGATGTAAAAAAAGCAAGCCATGCCGAAATGTTTTCCGAGCTGTTTATATACGAGCTGGGCTTGGCTCTTGGCTTTAATATGGCGGTTTATGAACGTGGCGACGGGTGCATAAAGTCCCTTGATTTTACCGCCGGTGCTTCTGTTAACTTTGAGCCTGCGTCTGCTTTTATGGGTGACAATGAGGATTACGCCGATGTGGTTAAGGCGCTTGAGCATATTTGCCCCAAGGCTATCCCCGACTATGTCCGTCTTATATTTGTGGACACCCTTTGTGCTAACCCCGACAGACATACCAACGACTTCGGTCTGCTTCGCGAGGTTAAAACGGGTAAGCTTTTAGGACTTGCACCAAACTATGATAACAATATGGCACTTATCTCCCGTGGGTATCCGTCCACGCCTAAGTCCGGCGATTTGCTTATAAGACTGTTAGGCGAGCTTATGGATGAGCATCCCGAGTATAAGGAGTACATCCCTACCCTGACCGAAAACATGGTGCGCTCTGTTTTGGCAAAGCTTAATATGCGTGTAAAAACGCATGCGGTTGTTGATATTGTTATGGGTAGGTATAAGCTGATAGTAAAACAGATGAGAAAAGCGTGACCGCAGTTTGACCGCAATCTGTTTTACAGCGTGGTATTATAGGTATAAATGAGATAAAAAGCGGTGTTTTGGGGGCTTGAAATGCAACAAAAACAGCAGAAAAAGCCCCTTTTATATCGAGTGGGAATAATTTTTGAGCATCAATAAATTATATCAACGAAAAATCACCTCAAGGAATCTGTAGACTACTTGAGGTGATTTTATATACAAATCTTTGCGAAAAAGCACTTATTGCTTAACGTATGGAAGATGTGAGTTATCTGTTGCATACTCGCTATCGTAAAGCAAGCGGTCAAACACGCCTTTGCCACCATCTTTACCCGCAGCAAGCACTACATTTTTCGGTTTGTCAAACTTGAAGTCAATTTTAAAATTACTAAACACCGAGTCAAACTTGCCCTCCGACTTTACTGCGGTATGCACGTCTCCCCTATCGCAATACCAAAGAGCATAGCAGGCATCAAGGATACTTTGCTTACCTTCGGCAAAGTAAAAGCCAGTGCCGAAATGGTCGCTGTAGCAGAAGTTGTACCAATTGTTGCCACCCTCATCCTTGAAGCCGCAACTGTTTTCGTAATCTTCGTAGTCAATGGTGAAAAGGGGGTGCAGATTCTTCATAACATTTCCTGCGGATTTCATCCACACACCGGTGTAAACATCAGCAATACGCATATTGGTAAGGCTGTTATCAAAGCCCTCCAAAAGCACGCCCACCGAATCTTTTTCTCCGTTGCCCATAATATTAACACCAAATATATCCGCATCCGAAGAACCGCAATTTGCGCCGTATTTTATCCGCAAGCCTATACGGGTATGCTTTATGGATACATTTTGTACCAGCGTTTCTCTGCCGCCGTCTATGGATATGCCGTCTGCAACGCCGTTGCCATCGATAACGCCGCCCTTAAAGCTGTAGTTGCTGCCAACAGTGACGGTATCGTTGGCGGGGTAGGTTGCGCCAAGTCGCACCATAGCCTCATCATGCGCCCAACCGTCTGCCGCCCTCAAAACCGCATAGCCCGAAAGCTCAAGACAAACGCTTCGTTTTGGATCAGCAGGGGTTTGTATGGGCTTGTCCAGAAGATACACTCCGTCAGGAAAAAATATGGTCCTGTTGGGATTTTCATCGATTATTTTTTGTATGCCGTCAGAAACGGGAGTAATACCGTCCGCAGGGACGGTTTCCGTAACTTTTATATATCCTCTGTTGTTCATAGGAGAACCTCCTGTTGTCTTGACTCTATTGATTATTTTTCTGTGCTTTCTTCAGGCAAAAGCGGTGATATTTCAAACACCTTACATCCGGAACTTGCACAACCAACATAAAGAGTATCGCCTGAAATACTGATATTTTCGGGTTCTATTGCACCAACGTCAAGGGTAATAAGGGTTACGAACTCACCTTGCCAATTGTAAACCGTTATTACGTTTTTGTTGTAAAGTACAAAGTAGATATAGTTATCATCACAGGCACAGCCCTGCGTAGTATAGCCTTTAGTCTGTTCGGTGGGTTGGAATACCTCCCCTACCGCCTTAAAATCGGCATCCACTATTCTAAAAGTTTGTCCGCCGCTTAATCCTATAACATAGGTATCGGTAGTGGCGTTATAGTCAATGCAATATATTTTGTATTCTATAACCTTGGTTTCGGTTATCTCAAGAGTATCGGGGTCTACAAAAGAGATGTGAGTGCGATTAGGATTGTTATGCACCACCACAAGGGTATTAAGCTTGGAATTATAAGTGATATCGTTTGCGTGATTCAAGGGGAGGTCTGCGCTTTCCTTTTCTACTTTTTTATGCTCGGTATCATACTTGACAATGCGTACTATATTATTCTGCTCGTCGGAGGCGGTATCCTTTTGCAGGAACGCCTGATAAAAATACTTGCCCACCAGACAACCGCCCTGCACCGTCTTTATTGTAGCGCTGGGACGAGGCACGGTGTAAAGAGCATTGGACATGGATTTAAGATTCGGAGAACTGCTTATAAGCTCTGCAAAACTTGCTACTGTGGAAACGGAAGCATAATCATCCGTGCTTAAAAGCTTTAAATACCCTTCTCCGCTTTCTACTTTATCGCTTATGAGATAATTTTCAGTAAAATATTCTATTGCCGTGCAAAGTAAACTATCATTATCGCCTACAATTACTACCTTGCCGTCTACAAATTTGATGGCAAATGTGTATGGCTCAAGAGTCGCTTTTGCCTCTATGCTTTCATCGCGGTTGGTGTCGCCGATGAGTATCTCACACTCTGTAACATGAGTGACCTGACCCGACGAGTCGATGTCATTAACAACTTTAAGATATTTGCCCGTAAGCTCCTTAATTCTACCGTTGAAGGTAAGCAACGCGTCGGCACTGCTTTTGTCAAGCCCGTCGCAACGTACTATTGTATACAAAGCGTTGCCGTCTTTTGATATAGTATAATCTTCGCTTTCTACCAATTGTTCAGCACTTTCTGCACCGGTATCGCTTTCGCTGTTTTCCGCCGCATTTCCACCACAGGCAGTGAGAAGTAATCCCGAAAGCAAAAGAATAGTTATAAGCATTTTCTTCATAATGTTTTCCTCCATGACATTCTTCAACGGGATTATAATACAATTCCACACAATTTACAATAGATTTTTCTGTATTTTTAATATGTACCGTGCAAGCACGAAGCTTTTTTCTTAACCAAAAGGAGGTGCCCCTATTCAGGGCACCCCAAGCTGATGACAAACCTTGTCATCAGCTTGACAGAGCGTTGAGAAAGGATACAGACAAGACGAACCGAGGCGAAAACTGTAGATTGCTACTGTGAGCCGAGGTTCGTTTCGAACGAAAAAACAATAAATTGTATAAAATCCAGGGAGGACATCCCTGGATTTTATACTTTAGAGCAACTGTATTCTATTATTTTTCGTGCTCTGTGCCTTTGTCAGCGGTCTGAGGTGCCCCTATTCGGGGCACCCTTCCTAAAGTTGAACCTGTTAATAAATTCTATTTTCTCCGTTACAATGTTTTCTCAAGGAGAGGAAGTCGCCGGTATTAACAACGCCATCACCTGTAACGTCAGCCGCTTCGTTTGCGATATCGGAAGAATCCGAGGTGACAAGCATCCTACGCAAAACCGCCATATCGGTAGTGCTTATGTTTCCGTCACCGGAGAGGTCACCCGGGAGTATAACGGTAACGGAATTGATTATCGCACCTTTATAGTCATACCTAACAACAGTGTAGCCTGTACCAACGTGGCCTGTATCGGCTACCGCGTTTCCGTTAAAGTCAAGCAAGGTAACTTCACACTTGAACTTATCCGATACATTTTTGGCAGTAAAACCTTCATTTTTTATCTTCAGATACTTGTAGGTAAGCACCTCTGTTGCATCGTCCTTAAGAACAAAGTTGTCGGTCAAGGTAATTACTATACGCTGCGCATCCGTATTATTGCGATCGTATATTTGCAACGCCGTGCCGTCTGTAAAGTTTGCACCCGGAACATCCAATACCCTGCCGCCGCAGATTGTCTGAATTGTGTAAGTGCCGTTGGTGGAGGAATGGATGGTCCAACGCTGATTTCGGGTGTTGGACCTATTGCCCGTAATAATCGCCGTACCATTTACTGTTCCGACACCGTTTGCCACATCCAACATTTTGCCGTCGGCGGTGTTTAGGATATTATATGTACCGTCGCCGTTGCGGGTAAAATGCCAGGTCTGTTCCGGACCGCCGGTTGGGATGCCGATGTTAACAACCGAATTTTCAGCTTGAACATAAAAGTCAACTGTTTCCAATTTTAGTGTTGCATCAAACTCGTCACCCAGGTTAAGGGAGCTATACTTCAACAAGAACCTTTGTGCGTCGCCGTCATGTTCCTCCCAAAGATGTATATTTGTGCCCGGAATGTTGTCGTTGTTATAAAGGTCAAACACCGTTTTACCACCGTGAGATTTAAAATGGAAATATCCTTGCTCGTCTATCATAATACTCCATTTTTGCGGGTGATCACCGGTTGCTGTCCAAAGCCCTATGTTGTTTCCGTTATTGTAGTGGCCACCACCGCCGGACACGTCTATTGCACGGCTATCGGCAGCAGAGGTTATAAGGTACGTACCGTCAGCATTCCTTGTAAATCTCCATAGCTGATTGTTTTGGCCGGTTGCTGTTTCTGCCTGAAGGTTAGAGTCTACTGCGGTTACATACAACCCGTTTTTATGCACTATATTGGCATAAAAGTTTGTACCAACGTCAATGCGACGCAAACCGTCATAGCGTAGCTGAACCGAACTACCTGCAGGCGAAGGTGAAGCAAGCACGGGAAAATCACCGTTCCAGCCTACCTTTTGAAAGCGCACGGTTCTATTATCCCAGCCGGAACCCGATACCGCTGTTGCGTGATACACTATCCAATCCTCGGTATCATCATAACTCTTTGTAAAGCTGCAATGGCCGGGTCCGTATGCCCCGCTTGCCTTACTTATCAAAGGCGTAGAGGCTTTTGACCAAGAAGAGGCGTTTAAGAAGTTGCCGTCTCTCAAAGTCAGCACGCCCATACAATAATCATCTGTCCAGCTACCGCTTGCAGAATATACTATGTGATAGGTCTTGCTTATTTCAATAGTGGTAACTACAGTGTCTTTAGGCATGGTAGCTAACAGTGTGCTGCCTGCATCATGAGATGCCCTAATGTTAAGCCCATCTGCCGTAACGCGGTATTGAGTGTTGACGGTATAATTGCTTCTGTCGGTAACACCGCTTACCGCATCGGTATAATCCAAATTGATCCATCCAACCGTACCGTTATAGTTGACCTTACCCCACCTGCCGCTATGAGTTATAACCGCAGGACCTTCGTTTACGTCGGGATAATCTACAGTCTCCCAAGAATATGAGGGGGTGGACAAAAGCACCCTGTTACTGCTTATCTGGGTAGGACTGCTCATTTGGGCAATATAGATATTTTGAACGTAGTTGGTGTCACCGGGCCACCCCGACCATACAAAGTACAGCCTACCGTCGTCAGTTTGCAGAATAGTACCGTCTATTGCCCATTTGTTGGTGCTGTCCGTAATCTTACCAACCATAACAAAAGGTTGCGTAGGGTCTTGACTTGTACCCTTCAGCACATACATACGATGGTTGTTATTGTTGCCGTCATCGGCAGCAACGTATATATACCATTCTCCATTTATATAGTGTAATTCGGGCGCCCAATATTCTGCAGAATACATTGTACCTGCAGGGGCCGTATAAACCTTATTACCGTTGTTTGCCACCTTATCAAGCGAGTCAGCAGAGGCAACGCAAACGCCGTCTCCGCCTGAATAGCAAAAGTAATAATAATTATCCTTTTTTACCACCCAAGGGTCGGGGGCAACCATCGTTCCGTTGGTGATAGTAGCTACACCCTCCCGCGGGAAAGCGTAGGAAAGATTAGATAACGCATTATTCTCCATAGAAGAAACCTCTGAACTTGATGCGGTAAATGCAACGTCCGTCATAATACAGGAAGCAATCATCATTGACATTACGAAAACAAGAACTTTTTTCATAGCGCATCTCCTTTAAACACACATTAAAAAGCCTAAAAATGCATCGATAATCTATTACAAATACAGTTTATCACAAGTATTAAGTTATTACAAGCATTTTCTTGAAAGTATTTCATTGTTTTAATATATCATCACAACAAAAAAGCCCTCTATTTCGTTTGCAGTTGTTGAAAATAGAGGGCAATTAAGCTTTAAACTTTATTAAAATAACGGGATATTGCATCCATACGGCTTTCTTGCTTTACAGAAAAAGGGCAACGACTTTCGCACTGACCGCATTTAAGGCAGGCATCGGCATTTACGGAAAGCTTGGTATAGTGGTTGGCGGCAATTATGTCCCCTGTCAGTGCCAAATCGTAATACTTGTTAACAAGCCCTATATCTATCCCCGCGGGACAAGGCTGACAGTGATTACAATAAACGCAAGTACCCTTTACCGTTTCTGCGGTAAAAGAGCCGATAAGCGAATAGTCCTTTTCTGCGTCGTTAGCAGAAAGAAAGCCCAGCAATGTATCAAGATGCTGCATTGTCTGCACACCCGGAACCGCCACAAGAACGCCGGGGCGGTCTATGGCATACTGCAGACATTGATTATGGGTAAGCGCCACGCCGAAGGGGGATTGCTCTGCTGTAAGAAGCTGACCGGCAAAAAAGGGCTTCATAACAGAAATACCCACACCCTCGCGCTGACAACGACGGAAAAGCTCGAAGCGCTCGTTTACTGCACCGATTCCGTATTCGTCCCCTTTTTCAAAATCGTAGGCGGGGTTAATGGAGAACATCATCATATCGGCAATACCTGTATCAAGAATACGGTTTGCCACGCTTGGGGTATGGGAGGAAAAACCTATATGGCGAACAACGCCCTGTTTTTTCAGCTCCTTGAGATAGTCCACTACACCGATTTCCGTAAGCTTGTCAAAATCCTCATCTTCATCCACGCAATGCAAAAATCCAAAGTCAGCGTAATCGGTACCGAGGGTATCAAGCTCCCAACTGAATGTATTTTTTATTGTTTCAAAGTCACGGCACCAGCCATATTCGCCGTTTTTGTCATACACTGCACCAAAATGCATTTGCAAAAAGACCTTTTCTCGCCTACCCTTTATGGCTCTTCCGAAAGGGGCATATACCGCGCCGCCTGCGCATAGGTCAAAAAAGTTTATTCCATTATCTATGGCTTTTCCGATTATAGCCTCTATCTCATCTGCGGGCGTGTGCTGAATACCACCCATACCCAAGCCAAGCACGCTGAATTTTTCGTTTTCGTTACCCCGTGGTAGTTTTCTGTATTCCATTACCTGCTCCTTTTGCTAAAATCCCTGCGATTATAAACCGCAGGGATCATTTCATTCTAATTCATAATATTACAACGGACAACCGTATAATCAAAGCCGAAACTGTTGCGCGCGAACAAAGCAAGATCGGATTTGCCGCTTAAGTTTTCAGACGATACATCCTTTGTCTTTTCTACGGCAGTCACCTGATATGTGTAACGAATTCCGTTAACATCCGTTATACAAACCTTGTCGCCGTTACTTATAACTGCAATAAAATCCATCTGGCCTTTATTGTCGCTACCGCCAATAACCAGGGTACCGTCGTACATACTGCCTAAAAATCGGTGAGGGAATTTGTTAATATTTCCTTTTTGCCAATTGTTGCAAACGGGCAGCTTGGCATTGTATCCGGGCGCCTCAAGCAAACCGCAAAAATCGTCCCCTTCAATTTCAAGCACAGGCATAACGGTTTGATACCTTCCGTCCGGTGCGCCGCTGCTTACCTGCGGAATAAGGCTGCTTATTGTATCTGCAAGTTTTTCTGCCTCTTTGCTGTTTGCGGATTGAGAAATAAGGTTTGTGACAACCATTATTATAGCCGCCGCCACCAAAGCAGCGCCCAGGATAGCAAAAACTCTTGCTGTGCGTTTGCTCATGCTGTTGCCCTGCCCTTGTATACCGCAAAAATAATCATTCCACAGCCGGAAAACAAGGCCAACAAAATATACAACCAAAGATTATATGTGTCACCCGTTGCAGGAGGAGGTGTGGGAGAAACATAGGTGTTTGTTACGGTTATAACAGCGCCGTCACCGCCTACGGTAACGGAATAGCTTTCCGGTACATCACGCTCTACCGCAGTCCACACACCACCATCATCTACATCTGTCCAAGAATAGGACCAGTTGTTTTGGGACGACAAAGTTTGAGTGGATTGCAAAGCGCCGTCTTTATACAGCTCTACTGTTACAGAATCGGGGCGCTTATCGGCGTTGCCGTTATCCTGCCACTGCTTTACCACCTTAAGCTGACGCTCTTGGGGCTCTACCGCTTGACTGCCGCTTTTTGGCTGTGCTACAACATCCTTTATGCTGTTGCCGTCACTGTCTGCCGAGGGTAAAGAAACAAAAACATTTTCGAAGGTGTAAACAGTACTATCTGTCTGTGCCTGTACAGTCAAGACTAAATACAAGCCTTCTTGCAGATTTTCAAATACCGCCTCACCGTTTGAGTTAGTAGTTTGGGTTGCGGTAGGCGCCTTACCGTCTGCCACAATGTAGGAATATAAAGTGGTTGCGGCGTTGCGCCATTCATCCTGAGTTGTAATGCCTGAAACATTTATAGGATAATCGTAACCTTCTGCCAAGGCAAAACCCTCTGTATCAGAACGGTCACCAACACGGTAAATGCTAATTTCAAGCCCTTCAAAGCTGTTCCCGTCGCCGCGGTAAACAAGGGTCAAGGAGCAGTCGCTTTCTTCTGCGAAAGCAAACAAAGACACAGAACCGCACAGCAAAAGCATGCAAAGGAAAGTGCATATTGCTTTTTTCACCTTAATCATCTCCTTCATCCTTTTTTACAGGCTTAAATAATACTATCATCATTAGCACAAACAAAATCGGCAGTGCCACTATGGGGGTTACTATCAAAGTGTCTATCTGATAAGCATCGGTACTTACATAAATCGTTCTATGCTCTATCGTATCCACACGCGTGCCGCGTACCAAAAGCCTTTCGGTATTGACACCGTAAGGCGTGCATGTGAGCAATGTGCAATGCTCGCCACCTTCAATTATTGCCATCTCTGATGCATCGTTAGGTTGAACAATGCGTATTTGGTCCACCTGATACGCCAAAGTTTGGTTGAGGATTGTAACAGTAAAGGTATCACCTATCTCCAAACGGTCAAGGTCGGTAAACAGCTTTGCACCGGGCAGACCGCGATGTGCAGAAACAACTGCATGGGTACTTTCCCCTCCTATGGGAAAACTGCTGCCTTGCAAATGTCCTATGGCAACATTTAAAACCTCTTGAGAAGTGCCATGATACAAGGGTAATTCTATACCTATTTTGCTAATGCTTACATACCCCATCATGCCACTGGAATTTAGGGAAAGTATTTCGTTATAACCCTTAATTTTACCATATTCCTTCAAGGGGAAGTCAAGGCTTGCCAATGCCTTGTTATACTCCGCCGCTGCATTGAAATACTCTGTATAGTCTTCGTCATTCATAGCCTTAAGCATTGCTTCATAGTCGTTTATTGCCTGGGACTGTGTTTTGGAATTCCAATAATTGCTTAAAGCAGGGTACAGCATTATGGACAGACCAAGAAAAAATATAAAAAGCAATAAAAAGGTTGTCCAACGTCTTTTTTTCATAATTCTACGTCTTTCCTTCAGGGGTGCGAAAGTGGAGGTTTAAACGGCGTTTAAGCCCCCACTTCCGCACCCAAAACCGTAGTTTTGGGTGCGCATTTCTGCTTTAATAAGCAAATTTAAGTGTTAACTTATGCGTTGGTCTTAGCCATTCTTGTCTTAGCAACAAGGAGAACGCCTGCAAAGAGAACCATAAGTCCACCGATAACGATGAACATAGTGGTACCGATGCCGCCTGTTTCGGGAAGAAGTACGCCTGCTTGGTTAACTACTTGAACGCCGCCTTCAACATACTTGCCATTAGTTACTGTTGCGTTGTTATTTTCGCCTTCCATTTCAACTTTTACAAGGCTGGTGAGAAGGTTGTAGCCGTTAGGAGCCTTGGTTTCCTTAAGCCATACAACGTCATCGCCGTCAAAGCCTATGATAGTAACCTGACCATTTACGGGAACGATGGTTGTGGTGGTGGTTTCTTGATTGTTCACAGGGAAACGGTAGTTACCATTGCCAAGGTCAACAAACTCATATGCGTTTTGAGAATCTTCGTCATAAATTATTTCAAATTCAGCGCCGTCAAGAATGTTCTTCTCGCCGTCAGTCTTTACAATGTCAAAGGAGAACATTTTGGTTTCGGTAACGGACTCTGTAGTCTTGTTAGTGGTGTTGGTGGTGTCACCGTAAGTAAGATATGCAGTGTTCTTTTCTACTTCGCCAGCTATAGCGTTTTCGTTAAGCTGTGCCGTATACTCAACAACGATTTCTTTACCAACAATGCTTGCAACGTATTCGTTGTCAAAAGAAACCTCAAAGGTGCAATCATCATCTGTCTCTGTAATTACGGTGTAGTTGCTATCGCTAACGTCTGCGCCGTCAACGGTAACGGAGGTAACTGCTAAATAAGTAAGACCGTCTTCCATAATATCGTGCATTACATAATTTTCAGCACCTTTGGTTACGGAAATAGTAGCTCTGAAGTAAACGATATCTAA
Source organism: Oscillospiraceae bacterium (assembly GCA_015064945.1). Classification (GTDB taxonomy): domain Bacteria; phylum Bacillota; class Clostridia; order Oscillospirales; family CAG-382; genus SIG636. The sequence continues at coordinate 36,308 of SVRF01000010.1, forward strand.
AAGGCTTGCATCGTTTGCAGAACCGTAGGAATCGGTACTGTCTTCAAGAACTTCCTTTTCAAGAGAGGGCTTAACATTCTTTTCGGTAATAGTTGCGGTAGGCTTGGTAGTGGTAAGGTTGTGGAAGGTACCGAGGGTGGTATCTACTACAAAATAACCGTGATCAAGACCGCTGATGGTTGCGGTGCCGTTAGCTGCGGTTGCGGTGCCTACTGCGTCAATAGAGTTGTCTTTTGCATACTTGATAGCAGCGTCTGCAAGTGCTACCTTCTGCTCGGCGGTAAGGGTGCCGTTTTCTTCAAGATAGCCGTCTGCATTAATCTTGAGATATGCAGAGCCTGCGCCGGATATAAAGTTTTCCCAACCTGCGGAAACTTTGTAAGAATAGATGCCGGCAGTGGTATCATAGCTTTCGAGGGTAGCTATCTGCCAAGCGTTGTAAACGGTGCCGTCAACGCAGCCATCAATAGTGATAGAGCCTGTGTCTACAGCGAATGCGGAGATGCTGCAGGTTGCGATAACCATAACAGCGCAGAGGAATGCGATGAATTTTTTCATGGTTTTGGGTCCTTTCTTTTCTTTTTTATTTTTTTATTTTGGTTTTATAATTATGCGCCTTTTTTGCGCTTATAACGGAAGATTAGTGCACCGGCGAAAGCCGCAAGCATTATTCCGAAACCAATATAAGGCATTATGCGCCTTGCAAGGCTGCCGTTCGTTGCGGGCAATTCGTAGCCGCCATAGTTGTAAAAGCTTACCGCAGAGCTGTTGCTTACTGTACCGTTTGCAGTGTTGCCTTTACTTCTTACTTCCCCACCGTTTACAGTGTATTGGGTTTGGAAGCCGTTTTCTGCTGTCTCTGTAACAGTCCACTTTGCACCTATGGGCAGGTTTTGTACCTGGAGGGTTTGACCGTGGCTGAGAGAGAACGTAGCACTACCGTTTGCATCCAAGGTGATGCTATCTATACCGCTTACGCCGCTGCAAGCAAAGCTACCTGTTACAGGCGTATTGCCTTGATTTACTGTCAGCGTAAACTTAAAATTACCGGAGTAATTCTGAACACCTTCAACTGTCTTGGAGATATCAAGTATCCCCACAAGGGTGTTTTCGAAGCTGAACGTGTTAACACCGTTGCCCGTGCCGTTTAACAACAGGGTATGGCTTTCGCTTGTTTTGCCTGTTGCGGAGTCTACAGAGAATTCAACCTTTAGGATGTAATAATCCGTATCGTAGCCGGGGTTGCCTGCACCTTCTTCATATATCTTGAAATAGGCAGGGGCGGTTGTATCCCACCCGGTATCAAAGTTTAGGGTAAAGCTTACATCTTTGGCAACAGTGCCGTTAACTCTTACTGTTTGGGAAAGGCTTATGCCATTATCAACAGGGGTATAGCTGCCGTTTTCGGGGGCTACCTGCGTAAGCTTTATCACATAATCATGGTCTTCGTCATCGCTGTTAAGCAAAGTCTTGTTACCGTTAACTGTTACGCTTATTGGGTCTATGCTGTTGGTTACGGTAACTATATGGTTGGTGGAAACAGCCGCCTCACCCGTTACGGTGTCACCGTTAAGGCTTAGGGTTTGACTGCTTTCTGCCGCCCACTGCGTGTAGGTGGAAGGGTTATTGTTTTGGCAGGAGAAGCTGTAGGTGGGCGTATAAACCGTGCTTGCCGCCTCCTTCAAGCTAATATCCGTGCCTGCCAAGATGTTTTCAAACTTAACATACTTATCGGAGCTGAAGGTTACCTTGCCTGCTGTTGTCACGGCATAGTTGCCGGAAACAAGGGTGCCGTCACTATCATACAGCTGATAAGGTGTACCTACGGCTACGGGGATGCCGTCAAAGCTTAGATCAAAGGTAAAGTCTCTTACTGCGCCGTTGTAGTCGTTAAGCTCCTTATGTATCTCCAAAGCGCTGTAAAGGTTTTCCGTAGTATTTACTACATCAACATTTACAAGGTCCTCTCTTGTCACGGTATTTTCACCGCCGATAACCTGAATTTCGGTTATACCGATAACACCGCTGGAGGGAGAGCTTGGTGTACCCACCGTCTTCTGCGGGGCATCTAAATAAAGCTGAACAAGAAGGTCGCTTGTGGTTGTAGGCTCAAAAGTTACGGTATACATTCTTGTATGGCTGTCGTTGTTATACCAAATAAACTTATCGGTTTCGGCAAGCGTTACATATCCACCGTTTTTATAAGCCTTAACCACAATCTTTGTGGGATAGCCGCGGTAGTACTGTTCAGTATCTCTGAACGATGCCAACACGTTAACGGCGGATATCTTTTTGCCACCCAAATAGTTGTAAACGACACCGATGTTACCTTCAGTCGCTTCCAAAGTCGTTTCCCCGTTGAAAGGTTGGCCTCTACTAAGTTCAACAGTGCCCGGCATACCGGCAGCGTTGCCAAGATGTATAATACCGTCGTTGAATTTACCCGGGTGAAGATCGCCGGCTATTGAATAAAGGGGAAATTGGGTGCCACCATTGCCGTTATCAACGTCGCTGAATCTGCCCTCGTTGTTGAAACCGTTAGTAAGCCAATATTCGCCGTTAAGCGCCAGGTTTACGGGTGCGGCATCCTCGCCGCTTACGGTACCTACTTCTGCAGGAGAGCTTTCTACCGCAGTGTATACCTTGCCGCCCACCGTAACAGACTGATTTACGGTACTTGTACTGTTTTGCGCAATAGTTATTTGGGTGGGACCGTACTGGTTGCTCAGTTCTTGTGGGAAAAGCTCCCTTACAAAGAATTTTGTGCCTGCTTCGATATCACCTATCATTGCGGTTTCGCCCGCCTTGAGGCGGATTATGCCGTTTGCATCGGTAACACGGTTTTCTATGTAAGTCAAGCCATTGGTTTCATAAACGCTGTAAGTAACGTTAGCGCCAACAACAAGTGCGTTGTTATCGGTATCGCTTACGCCTGCGTTATATTTAACCACCTGGAAAAGATAATCGGGGTTACCAAGAGCCGCAGTATCGTCAAGCTCCTTGCTGATTTCGATATGGTTTTTGGGGATAGCGTTAAGGTTAAAGTTTATACTGCACATACTGGAGCCGGAGCCGCGTTCCATATAATAAAAGTCAAGGGAATGAACAGACTCGTCAGCAAAGGTGCCGCCTTCAAGTATGCTTGTATCTCTGCCTGCAGCGGCAAGTATCTCTGCAAAGGTGACAACCTTGTAAGGAGTGCTTTCCACTGCGCCTGCAAAGTCGCCAAGACCGTAGTAGTAAACCTTGCCCTCTTTAAAGTTGATGGTGCCGCCAACATGGCTGTGGACACCGGAAAGGTCTAGGAACAAAACACCGTCCAGATATACCCAAACATCATCGTCACCGGTGAAGTTGAAGGTCATATCGTCATTGTTTTTGCCTGCTACGCCGCCGATAGGTTGAGCAAAATCGAAGTGTATATCCATACCGAAATAGAAGTCACTTTGTTCGTCAAAGTCTATACTATACATATCGGCATAACCGTTTTGAGCTACAACCTTATCGAAAAGCTTGTAAGAAGCGTCGGAAGTGCTTGTTATTTTGCCGGAATAATAATTAAGAAGCTGATATGCAAAGTGTTTTTCGCCACCGTAACCCACATCGGAAACACCGTTGAGGAAGGGAGTTACGCCGCTTTTATTGCCGCTTATATTATCATACATCTCCTCCATAACCTCGGCAAGATTCTTGTAGCACTCAAGACCTGTTTGGTGGTAGAGAGACATTGCACTTGCCGCAGTACGTCTTATGTAATTAAGGTTACAGGACGCAGATGTTGCCGTTGTGCCGTCGGGCTTTGTATAAGTTTTGGGGAGAATTGGTGTTGTTTGCGTTACGATATTGTTGAAGGGCATAAAGTTGCCAAAGGGATACATAACAAAGCTGGGGGTTATTATGTCCTTATATATCAGGAATTTGTTTGTAGCCGCATCCCATTGTGCATGGTTTTCGCGAGAGTCAAAGTAATAAAGCTGTTTTTCTGCATCGTATTGGAAAAGTCCGGTTACATTTTGGGTGTTTTGCTTTTTGATATAGCTAAGACCTGTAACGCTACCGTCCTTAAACAAATATCCAAGGTCTGTGCCGTTAATCAAAGCGGGGCTGTCGTTCTTTAAAACAGGGAACATTACACCCTCGGTAGGTCTGCTTGCTGCATAACCGGTATGAAGTTTATTTATACCTTTGGGGTTAACACCGCTACCGCAGACATTATCATAGTACAAATTGAAGTCAGCAACAACCATATCGCCAAAACCAAAACAATAGCGGTTAGGGATATTTGTAAAGCTATCTGTATTCAAAGGGTCGGGGCGCTGATAACCGGGACGGGGATACAGTACACCGCCTTCAACGTCTTGTTTCCAAAGGCTGTTAATATTTTGACCGTTGGGGTCGCCGCCGTAATTGTAAAGGTTTATGTCAATAAAGGTGCTTGTATCGGGGGTGGAAACAGTACCCTTAAGATAGTCGCTGTTGTCCACAACGCTTTCCTTGGCAGTGGTACCAAAGGTCAGAGAGCCCAAGCCGCCTGCCGCAGGAGTGTAGTTACCAACGTTTGTTGCCCCCGCCGAAGTGGGGAAGCTGCTATACACGGTACCGGAAGCGTTTTTAGCTATAACAGAGTCGCCCTTCCTTATACTGTCGAGTATAACGGTACCGCGTTTTTCACCGTTTTCGTTTGTATACTGAGGGCAAGCGAGGAACATATAACCCTTTGAAGTGGTGTTGTAAAGCGTACGCTTATTTACGCTTTCACCGTGTATTGCCGCCACGTAGTACATACCTGTGGTGCTGTTATATTCTATCTGATAACAAATCCAAGACTGGAAATTAAAGGAAGAAACCCAAGCGTTTGCGGAGGGGTCCTGATTATATGCATCTACGAGGTATTGATTTATAGATCTACCGCTTATGAGTATGGGGTACTGCCAACCTATCCACATCATATTATTGATTTGATAGATAGTGTAAGCACCGGTTTGACCTACCTCTAAAGCATAGGTGCTTGGAACAGGAAACGCCGCCATAAGCTCACGAAGCTTGGGGTAGTTGGTAACAAGGTGTTGCAGATCCTTTTCCACGTCCATATAAAGCATATTGGGAAGGCTGCAATCGTTGAGTATCTCCAGATAATACTCTTCATAGGCATCCATATCTTTCTCAAGCTCTGTTAAAGCATCAAGGGCTTCGTCTGCCGTGGGAAGCCCATCTATCATAGAGATAACGCTGTCTATAAAGTTAAGCCTGTCTGCATCAACAGTCTTGCGTTCTACCTGCGTAAGCACGCCGTAGCCCATAACCGCTGTATCGTCAAGCTTATACTCCGCCTCGGCAACTGCATTGTTAAGGTTACCTTCCACAACGCTTAACGCGCCGTCGGCAACCTCGGTTACCACAGCAACCGAATCCGCATTACCGTTACTGTCCTTATCAAGGAACAGCAGATCGCCCTTTAACGGGGCGTGATCAGATGCGGCAGCATAAAGGCCTTCTGCATCCCACTGTACGCGCATAGAGTCAGCACCGGAGTTATAGGGAGCCAATTCTTCGCTTATATCTGCATAATACAGACAGAAGCTTGCAAACATAGCAGACCAATCGCCGTAAGGGTTACCGTGCCATGCGCCGTAACGGGTATAACCGTTATGATTGCCGTTGCCGTCCAAAACATAGTTATAAAGGCTTTCTTTATAACCAATTTGGGTCTTTGCAACTTCTACAAGGTCATCCGCCATAACACCCGTAAGCTCAAGCTTTTCCATTGTGGCTTCCCAATCCTCTGCATTTTCCACATCTGCATTGGGATTAGAGTAGCACAAATCGGTATGAATATGCTCTTCCCTTGTACAGCCTTCAGCTATACAAGCATCATCGTGTGCGTGCTCCTCAAAGCCGCAAAAAGCCTCCCCTGCTTTTGTTATGCCGACCAGCTTAAGCCACCAAAAAACGGCGGTTATAACAACAACGGACAACAGCAAAATAACAGCGGCACGTCCGCGGAATTTGCTATTATTAAATTTTGTGTGAACTAAAGTTTTCTGTTCTGTCATTTGCACCACAATTCACTTTTTAATCTATAATTTCCATTTGAGATAAAGGCCATATCTTAAGCATCAGCCTACCTACAAGCTGGTCATCTGTAACACAACCTATTACCGTACTTCTGCTGTCTATAGAGGTTTCGCGCTGGTCTCCCATCATAAAATATTGATTCTCCGGTACATGTAAAGGAAACTCCACATCGCATTCGCCTAAAGCTTTTTCGGTAATATACGGCTCATCAATAAGCTTGTCGTTTACATATACATTTCCTTCGGCATCTATTGATATCTTGTCGCCGGGCAGACCGATAACGCGTTTAATCAATATTTTATTGGAATAAGAAAAGGCGCACAGATCGCCTCTTTCAAGCTTGCTGCTTTTTACCAAAACCACTATGTCGCCTTCTTCAAGGGTAGGCTCCATACTCGTGCCGGCAATCTGCATTACGGGAAACACCAGGGTTGCTATAAGCACCGCTACTGCCGCCACAACAATCAAACCGTAGACAGTGCTTTTTATAATACGCTTATACCGCCTTTTATAGGCTTCTCGTTTAATCTCCGCCTCTAAAGCTGCTTCGGTCGGAAAAGAAAAATCAGCATTTTCGCCCTCAATCTCTTCAGGCTCAACAATAATCTTCCCATCAACAACTTCTTCGGTTGCTCTGATATCTTTTATTTCTTCGTTATTCTGCATCAGTCAAACCGCCGTCCTGCTCTAACTTTCTTGCGGCCTTAACCGCCTCTGCGCTCTCCGCAAGCCGTATAACATTTTCCAAATACTGCGCCGCCGCGGTTTCTGCTGCTTCAAAAACACCGTTAAGCTTAAGCGCCGCTTCAGCAATAGAGCCTGCACGCATTTTTTCGATATCCCTTGTCTTTAGGAGCTCTCTTGCCTCATCAAGCTCTTTCTGCAAGTTATCTGCCCTTTTGGTCTGTTCAAGCAACAGCTCTAACAGCTGTTTTCGGTTTAGTTTTTTCAGTTCTTTTTGTGTCATATAACCAAACCGCCCTTCAACTAAAAAAAGCATAAAAACTTCGTCCTGCTATTCTACCACATCGATATATAATTTGCAAGAGATTACGAAAAATATTTTAATTATTATTCACTTTTGCGTTTGTTTTTTGCAAAAGTATCCTTAATAAGTATTGTTCTTTGGCAAACACAAAGCTTGCCATCCTTAAAGAAACTTAACATAACGACAATTTTTCTGCTTTTTGAAAACTGTTTTTACAATATGTTTTTTATTGCTTGTTTTGTAAAAGTTTTTGAAGCAGAGAGTTGCCAAAACATTTTGTTGCTGACGATTTTATTTTTTGCCTATGGGGTATCATATTGATTTTCTTTTAAAAATCAGGTATTATTAAGACAGTTTTGTACTACGGAGGTAAAATATATATGAATATTGCAGTTTTGGACGCAGGCACGCTGGGGGCAGACCTCAGTCTTGATACACTTAAAGAGTTCGGCACGCTGAATGTATACCAAAGTACCGCATCTACCGAGCTTTTGGATAGACTTAAAGATGCAGAGGTAGTAGTTGTAAATAAGGTACACATAGGCGCTGATGCCCTTGCCACCGCACCAAAGCTTAAGCTTATATGCGTTGCTGCCACAGGCTATGACAACATAGACCTTGACGCTTGCCGCAAAAAGGGCGTTGGCGTGTGCAACGTAGCAGGCTACTCTACGGACAGCGTAGCTCAGATAACGGTGGCAAGCGTTTTGTATCTTGTGTGCCACTACGGTGAGTATGTTCCGTTTGTAAGGAACGGATCTTACACCGCATCCTCTACAGCTAACAAGGTATCCCCTCCCTTTCACGAGCTGAGAGGCAAAACCTGGGGTATAGTGGGCTACGGTAATATAGGCAGGAAAGTGGGAAAAATCGCCTCCGCCTTTGGGTGCAAAGTGCTTGTCTGCAAGCGTACACCGGAGGAAGGCGTGGAATGCGCGGACATAGACCGTGTATGCCGTGAATCTGACATTATCACCCTGCACACACCTCTTACTGCCGAAACCAAAGGGCTTATAGACAAAAGCAGGATTGCTATTATGAAAAAGGGCGTTATACTGGTAAACGCCGCAAGGGGCGCTGTGACAGACGAAGCTGCTTTGGCAGAAGCTTTGGTCAGCGGGCACATAGGCGGCTTGGGCATTGATGTGTACAGCGCAGAACCCATGCCCGAAGCTCACCCCTTTTATCCCTTGCGCCGGATGCCAAACCTTTGTCCTACACCCCACATGGCATGGGCGGCATACGAGTCCAGACAGCGCTGTCTGGCAGAGATATGCGAAAACATAAGGGCCTTTTTGAAGGACGAAAAGCGCAACCGTGTAGATTTATAAAATGTGAGAGGGCTGTTTCTTCACTGCTTTGCGCTTAAAGAGCTTAAAATAGTACCGTACAAAATGAAGGTGTCTTAATTTGAGACACCTCCATAAAATTTTAACTGAATTAATAAATGCCGTTAGCGCCGTTGCAATGCTTTCTTAATGAATGGGCGTAAAACCCCGCCTAAACACTGGGTTTTTGAGGTTTGCAAAAGCCTTGTGACAACGTTTTTACAACAAAATCTCATTATTCAAAAGTAAATAGCTAACTGACTTTTTATTAAGTCAGTTAGCTATTTTTGGCATACGAACATCTCTCCTATGGTTTTTCTAATTATACCATAAAAGGGTGTTTTTTTCATTGTTCGTTTTTAACGGACCTGTTTATTCTTGGGGTGTTCTTGAAAAAGTATTGAATTTTCAGATGATATATAATATAATACACTGTGGCGACAAAAAAATCTGATAATCCATACTTTATGGATAATACAGACGTATGAGATGCCACGAGCTAAACCGCCTTTGCATAATTGTTTAGCTTATCTTTTACTGTAATAAGAGGTTCAAGATGAAACATTTTATCGCCATATTTCTTATGTGCTCGCTCCTTTGCTCGTTTGCGGCGTGCAGCACTTCAGGGGAAGGCTCGCAAGCCGGAGAGTCGGCGCCTGCCACCGATAGCAATACCGACATCAGTACAGCACCCGAGCTGACATTCAACGAGGTTATATCCTCCAACTCCAAACACGCCCCCGTTAACGGAAAATACTACGACGTGGTTGAAATCTATAACCGCTCCGATAAAACGCTGAATCTGGCTGACTACAGCTTCAGCGACAAACGCTCCGAGCCTGAACGTTTTAAATTCCCTGCGGTTTCTTTAGGCGCAGGAGAATATTATGTTATCTACTGTTCAGGTCAAACGGAGCTTGGCGACAACCACGCCTCCTTTAATATAAGCTCTGCAGGGGAGAAGATTTACCTCGCAAAGAACGGCGTAATTTTTGAGCAGGTAGAAGTTCCCTCAGATTTAGACGAAAACGAAAGCTACGGGCGGACGGAAACGGGATTTGCCTATTTTTCCACCCCCACCATCGGCAAGGAAAACAGTACGGTTTACGAAGCGGCAGTGTCGTCCCCTGAGGCAAACTATGCATCGGGCGTATACGAGGAAGCCATTACCGTTACCTTAACAGCCGAGGGCACGGTTTATTACACCCTGGACGGTAGCCGTCCCACCACAGATTCAACAGTTTATACCGCCCCTATTTCCATTACGGATGTTACCACCGTTCGCACCTTTACCGTGAAAGACGGCAAAAGCAGTATTATTACGGCGTATACCTACGTTATCAACAAGACCCACGACCTGCCAGTGGTTGTTCTTTCCATACCGCAGGATTCGCTTACGGGTAACGAGGGCGTATTAAACCATATCGACGTCAATTACGAGCACGAAAGCGTTTTAACGCTGATAGAAGACGGTGAGGAAAAGTTTTCTATCCCCTGCGGATTCCGTCTGCACGGCAACGACAGCCGTAAAGGCGAAAAGCAAAATTTCCAACTGCGTTTTC